>JAIRTD010000140.1 GCA_031255115.1 Spirochaetaceae bacterium
AATTACATTCTGGATCACGGCGGCAAAGTGATGCTTTATACCGCCTCGGATATACCAGCAAGAGAACGTTTGTATGTGGTAAAAATGCCCAATGTTCAGGACACGCTCATGCCCCTGGCGGAGAGCGTCGCGGCCGAGACCTTCCTTGGTTCGTTGTTTGGACCAGATTGGGTAAAAGATCACTAGAGATTAAAGCCGGTCATTGAGGAGGATAGTTTTGATTATCGATGTTTCCAATATCATTGGAAGGCACAAGTTTAAGCCGGAAATTACAGCCGAGTCGCTTTTGACGCAAATGGATGCCGTTGGAATTGACAAGGCCGTTATAAGCTGTTATGCGGAGTGTATAGATAATGAATCTGTTTCCAGGGCGATCAAAAATTACCCGGACAGGTTTATCGGCCTGTACACGGTAAACCCCTGGAGCAGCCGCGCCGCGGGAGAACTGGAGGAAGCTCTTACAAACAAAGGTTTCAAGGGGCTTTATATGAATCCGCTGCGGCATGGGTATGCGCTTTGCGAACACGAGGTTTTTTACCCGCTGCTTGATGTTTGCAAGAAATATGACGCGGTTGTTTGGTGTCTGGGCGCGGCCGAGGTTTTTACAAGCCCGGTGTTTTTTGACGCTATCGCGAAGGATTATCCGGGCGTCAATATCATAATGGGCAGAATGGGGCTCCAGTACGACAACGCCAGCGCGGTCGAAATAGCAAAAAACCACAGGAATATTTATCTGGATACCTCGGGAAGCATGGACTTTAACGCCCACCGCGCCATGAAAACATCCGGCATAGACAAGGTACTGCTGGGAACAGGCACGCCTGAATGCGGATACTTTGAGTTTGAGCTGATGAAGGTGCGCAACGCGGCAAAGGCGTTCCCGGGCGGGGAGGCCAAGGTGCTGTACAAGAACGCGGCGCGGATTTTTCATTTGGAGGTGGGTAGCGATGATTGTTGACATGTTGACCCATATAGGCATACGCAAGGGCGAGAACTACAAAATTGAATCTTTGCTGGAGCTCATGGACGAAGCGGGAATTGACAAGAGCATGATTTGTTCCCAGCTTGAGACCATAGACAACAAGTACATTTATGATTGCGCGCAAAAATATCCTGACAGAACTCTGGGCTTTGCCGTTATCAATCCCTGGGATATGGACGGGGAAGAAGAACTGGAGCGCTGCTTCCGCGATTACAATTTTTACGGATTAAAAATGAACGCGCTTCGTTTTGGCTACAGCGCCGACCGGCACAGTGTTCTGGACCCGTATTTTGATCTTTGCCGAAAATACCGCAAGTGCGTGGTTTCCCACGGACAATCTGATTTATTCTCCATCCCTGACAAATGGGCGGAGATGGCCAGGGCTTACCCGGATGTCCCTTTGATCCTGTTTCATATTGGGGTTCCTTTGATGGTAGAACGCTGCTGCCAGCTTGCAAAAGAAATCCCAAATCTGTATTTGAGTACCTGCGGCGCCTATGTACCGGCCATTAAAACCGCTTACGAACTTGCCGGGCCGGAAAAAATGCTGTTTTCAACCGACGCGCCTTTTGGCGCTCCGCTGCAGGAACTTGCCAAGGTAGAATATGTCTGTAAAAACCCGGCGCATTTGGATATGATAATGAGCGGAAACGCCAAACGTTTACTTAATCTTTAACAGGTGGAACATGGCCAAAGCAAGCATTATGTGGGAGTATATCAGGCAGGAACCTGAAATTCTGTTAAAGCAGCTTCGATCATCACAGACGGAGCTTTTTGCGCAAAAAAATTGCGGCGGCCTAAAGGCCGTGTATTTTGTCGCCCACGGAAGTTCTTTTAACGCGGCTGTCTGCGCCCTTGGCTGCTTCGGCAAAATGGCGGGAATCCGCGCCTACGCCTATACTCCCGGTAATTTTCTCGCCGCAGGCGGCCCCCTTGCCTTTGAAGACCCAGAGACAACGCTCTTTGTCGCTATCAGCCAGACCGGTACGAGTTCAGGGGTCATTAAAGCGCTTGACTACGCCGGAAAATTGGGGTTTAAGACGCTTTCCATCACGGCGGTACAAGGTTCGCCCCTTGATACAAAAGCCGATGACACCCTTTATCTTTCGTGTGGAGAAGAAAACAGCAACGCGAAGACCAAGGGTTACAGCGCCACGCTCGCGCTGCTCCTAATGCTTGCCCTGTCCCTGGGTTCAACAAACAAAACGCTCAACGCCGCGCAAAAAAAAGCCTTCATGGATGAACTTTCAGCCATGGTCGACGCTATTCCGGAAGTAGAAAAAAAGATAATTGAGTTTTGCGAAAGGGCAAAAATCGGGGAGGCAATGTCCAATCTCTATGTCCTGGGCAGCGGCGTCAACTTCGGGACCGCTCAGGAAGGCCAGCTAAAGCTCATGGAAACCATGTGCGTGCCGACCATGTTCAATGAGATAGGGGAGTTTTCCCACGGCATGCACCGGTCCATTGACGAAAAAAGCAATGTCTTGCTGATCAAAAGCCCCGGCGATATGGGGGATAAAATTGAAGGCGCTTATCAATATTTTAAAAAAATCAGCAGCCGTGTGTGGATGATAGATGTTTGCGGGAAGGCCTGTGATGACGCCGGCAAAGATATAAACCGCCTCTCTTTGCCCCTTTTTGCGGAGACTCAGTCGGTATTGCTTACAACCCTGGCTGTACAGATTATTTCTGTTTTCGCGCCTGAGTATAACGGCAACGACCCCAACCGGAACGCCCATGATGATTTTACCCTGCTTGACGGAACCCGGGTTTAGAGGATGGTATTTTCAATCTATGGTGGATGACAGAGCATAGGGCTTACAAAACTATCCAGAAACTGGAAAGGAGTGCCGGGTTTTTCCCGGTGATTTTGGCTATGTACCGAATTGGAGTTGATCTGGGCGGAACCAATATTGCCGTCGGCCTGGTAAACGATGATTATGTGATCACGGCGCGGATCAGCGTTCCTACGAATGCCCTGCAAGCCGCCGAAGGGGTAGTGGCCGGTATTGGCGACGCCATTGAGCGCGTTTTGGAAAAAAGCGGCTTGACCGGCCCGGATTGCGCCGGTATTGGCGTAGGCGCGCCGGGTACCTGCGATACAGAACGCGGCATAGTGTTCCGAAGTTACAGCTTGTCCTGGAATAATGTGCCGCTTGCCGCCATGCTGGAAGAGCGCTTTCATCTGCCGGTGCGCATCAATAACGACGCGAACTGCGCGGCGCTCGCCGAGGTAAAGGCCGGCGCGGCAAAGGGCTGCAAAAACGTGGTGCTGGTAACGCTGGGGACCGGCATAGGTTCGGGTATCGTGATCAACGGTACCATTTATTCCGGGTATTTGGGCAGCGGAACAGAAATGGGCCACATGCTTTTGGACTATAACGGAGAACAGTGTTCATGCGGCCGTAAGGGCTGCTGGGACGCCTATGCTTCTTCAACGGCATTGGTGGTTCAGGCAAAAAGAGCCGCTTTCTCAAGGCCGGAGTCCAGGCTGAACAGCTTGCCGCAAATCACCGGGCAGAGCGTATTCGAAGCAGCGGAACAAGGCGATGTTACGGCCATAGCGATAATAAATAAATACTGTGAATATCTTGCCCTGGGCATTTCCAATATCATCAACGTGCTGGCGCCCGAAATGATACTCATCGGCGGGGGAGTCAGCAGTCAGGGCGAGCGCATACTGGAGCCGGTAAGAAAATACGCAAGGGAAAACTGCTTCGATAAAAGGGAAGAAGCAATGCCGATCATAAAAATCGCCAGCATGGGAAACGAAGCGGGAATAATAGGCGCCGCAGTGCTTTAGGCGGCCGGGGGACATCCTTATTTAAGGCCAGACTTTTGCCTTGCGGCCTGTCCTTCAATTTTGACTACTATGCATTTGTATAGTATACGGACAAGCCTATTTACACGCCGCGCCTTCTTCGGGTATACTACAAACGCATGGACATGGTTAAAGAGGCCCGTAGTTTTCATCTGGAGGAATTTGACGGCCCTCTGGATCTGCTTCTCTTTCTCATCAAAAAGAACGAGGTCAATATTTACGATATTCCCATTGCCCAGATTACCGAGCAGTATCTTGATTTTTTGCGCTATGTTACCGAGCTTGACCTTGACGACCTTACCGATTTTTACCTCATGGCCGCCACGCTGCTTTACATAAAATCACGCATGCTGCTTCCTGTAGAAGCCGGGCCCGACGACGATCTGGAGGATCCAAGGCAGGAACTGGTAAGCCGTCTTATTGAGTACCAGAGATTCAAAAAACTCTCCGAACTCATGGAAGAAAGGGAAAAAGAAGCCGAATGGGTCATCGAGCGGAAAAAACTCCAGCGGGCCCTGCCTTTTGCCGAAGAAGGGCTCTGGGAAAAACTTGATATTTGGGATCTGCTT
>JAIRTD010000143.1 GCA_031255115.1 Spirochaetaceae bacterium
TTTGAAAACGCCGATCTTATTGTCATCGACTCCCAGTACACCCTTGGGGAGGCCATAGAAAAATACAATTGGGGCCACAGCGCCTTTAGCATGGCTGTCGACTTTGCCGCCAACTGGTCAATCAAGCACATGGTGCTTTTTCATCATGATCCTACATACGACGACCGGAAACTCTATAATATACTGCAGTCTGCCAGATGGTACTCTGACCGTATGGGCATAAAGGGTGTTACCATAACCCTTGCCAGAGAGGGTTTGGAAATAGTTCTGTAACATGGAAGATAGGGAACCGGGCCTGTTTTTGAATCATAGCGATATCGCGGTTCTGTGCGCCCTGCTTAAACCTATGGAGGAAAGACTCAACGCCAGGGAGCGTTCTGTTCTTTTGCTTCTTGAGCGGGAACTGTACAGCCGTCTGTCCATAGGCGAAGCCGCAAAGCTGCTCGACGGAAAAGGCCCAAAACAGGGGGAGCGGTGAAGAAAAAAAACTGCAGCGAAGAAGGAGACGCGGTCCTCGGCGCAGCCTTCCGTTCCCTGGCCAGGCTTTTTGCCGGCCTTACCGGAATCGTCCTGGTCATCGCCGTTCTGGGGCTGGGCATTTTTATATACCTCAATCTGCCGCCGGGGGACGCCCCGGTCATACCCGCCGGGGTCGATACCATGAGCTTTGCCGATAACGGCGATCTTGTTATTGACGTGCGCAGCGGCGAAAGCGCCGGTTCCGTGGGCAGACGCCTCGAAGACGCCGGGGTCATAAAAAGTGCGCTGCTGTGGTCCCTGCTTTTCCATACCAGCAAAGACACCATCAAGGCCGGGGTCTACGGCCTTTCCCTTCCGCTAAGCCAGCTTGAAATACGGTCCATACTGGTATCGGGACGGCAGCTTCTTGTGCGGGTCATGTTCCCCGAAGGCGGGACCCTTAAAAAATCGGCACATATTCTTGAAGAAGCGGGCATTTGTTCTGCCGGGGAATTTCTCGCCGCGGCCGGAGACGAGGCGGTCAGGGAAAGCTACGGCGTAATCGGCCAAACTATGGAGGGCTATCTCTACCCCGACACCTATCTTTTTCCCCGGGCCTATCCCGCCGAACAAGTGGTAAGAACCATGGCCGATACCTTCTTCAAAAACCTCGCCCTCATTGAGCCCGGGGCCCTGGCCCTTTCCAGAGAAGAACTCAACCGGGCCGTCATCATCGCTTCTATAGTCGAAAGGGAATACCGCCTTGCCGCGGAAGCGCCCCTCATGGCGGGGGTTTTTTATAACCGGCTCCGCATAGGCATGGCCCTCCAGTCCTGCGCCACGGTTGAGTACGTCATTACCGAAATACAGGGCAGGCCCCATCCGGAACTGCTCTACAACCGGGACATCGAAATACGGGACCCCTACAATACCTATATCAGGCCGGGCCTGCCTCCCGGACCCATTTCCGCGCCTGGCGGAACCGCCCTTACAGCGGCCTTTTTCCCCGAATCAAGCAATTACCTGTACTTTAGACTGGTCGACCCCGGCGCGGGAAGGCACTATTTTTCCCAGACCCTTGACGACCATATCAAGGCCGGCCTCCTCTATGTAAAGCGGAGTTCGTTCTGATGGCCTATATCTCCGAAGCGACCATAGCGGAGGTACAGGGCAGGGCGGACATTGTAAGCGTCATAGGCGAGTATGTGAGACTCGAAAAACGGGGCGGACGCTATTGGGGGCTCTGTCCCTTTCATAACGAAAAAACCCCTTCGTTCTCCGTAGACCCCGACCGGAAAATGTACTACTGCTTTGGCTGCCACAAGGGAGGCGGGGTAATCAACTTCCTTATGGAAACCGAAAAACTCAGCTACCCTGAAGCCATAGAAAGCCTTGCGAAGAAGCTGTCCGTGAATATCGTATACGAAAACCATGGCGGGCCTTCCAGGGACGATACAGAGCGGGAACGGAAATCAGAGGCCCTCGAAGAGCTTTATCGCCGGGTTGCGGGAAGTTTTCAACATATCTTACTTAAAAAACCTGAAGGAAGCGCCGCAAAGCAGTATATTAGAGACCGGGGTATATCAGAAGAAATGACCGAACAATTCAGGCTTGGCTTTGCTCCCGCCGACCGGTATTGGCTCTACGGGTTTTTATCCAAAAAAGGCTATTCCGATGACTTTTTGAGGCAGAGCGGGCTTTTTGCCAAAAACAACAGTAAGGCGTCCTTTTTTTTCGGGAGGCTCATCTTCCCCATTTCGGACCGCCGGGGCCGCACCGTGGCCTTTGGCGGGAGGACGCTCAGGGACGGCCAGAACGAACCAAAGTATATCAATTCCGCCGAGTCGGATTACTACAAAAAACGGGAAACCCTCTTTGCCATTGATCTGGCCCTGGGCGATATACGAAAAACCAGGGAAGCCTACCTTGCCGAGGGCTATATGGATGTCATCGCCCTGCATCAGGGGGGTATACGCAATGCCGTGGCCCCTCTGGGGACCGCCTTTACCACGGAACAGGCCAAACTGCTGGGGCGCTGGGCCGAAACGGTTTATATTATCTTTGACGCCGACAGCGCCGGGCAGAGCGCCGCGGTAAAGGCCATATTCATCCTGAGGAATTCGGGGCTTTCCGTCCGGCTTGTGGATATACAAAAAGGGCTTTTAGACTATCTCGGGGGCCGGGATACCGGGCAGGACCCGGCAAAAATCAAGGATCCCGCCGATATTTTACGGAATTTCGGCCCTGAGGCGTTGCAAAAGAGTGTAAAATGTTTTATAACTGACTTCGAATATTTATTGAACCGGAGCAGATCTCTTTTTGATATATCCGTTTCCGAAGGAGCGTCCCGGGGCGTGGCTTTTTTATTTCCCTACCTGGATACCCTGGATTCGGAAGTTGCCCGGGACAGCGCGGTCCAAAGAATGGCCGAATTTTTCGGCGCGGACCCCCTTGCCATCAGGCGGGATTACCGGAACAGAAAAACCGGGAGCCCCGCGCAAAAGACGGCTCCGGGCGCGAGCGGACTCAGGATGAACGATGAGTTATTTTTGCTTATATCGGTATTTGTAAACCATGAGTTGTATCCGAAATTACGTTCAGAAGTCTTACTGGAGGAGGTAAAGGACCCTGAAGCACGGGAGCTTTTTATAGCCCTGGAAGAGTGGTACCGGAATAACGCTCCGGGTATTGACGATCTTTTTAACCGTATCGAACTGCCCGAACTTAAACGCTTTGTTATGGAACAGGCCGGATCAGACGCCTTTAAGGTTAATCCGGAAATTGCCGTTACTGACGGAATACGGCGGATAAAAGAAAAGGGACTGGAAAACAGACGGAAAGAGATTATCAGAGAATTGCGAATGGTCCGTAGCGGGTCCCGCACGGACGAACTTCTCCTTGAGAAAGTGCACATTGATGCCGAACTACGCCGAATTAAGGAAGCCAAGGAATGACGGATTTACAGCTTGATCCCGCTGTCGTAAAGCTGATTGAATATGCAAAAGACAAGAAAGTTCTTTCGTATGACGAACTTTCCGATTTTTTGCCCGAACATATCGCCAATTCCGACAAAATCGAGCAGGTGCTGGCGATACTCGAATCAAACAATGTCCAGATAGTCGAAGAGGACACCCTTGGAGACGACGAATCCGGACTGGATGCCCCCAAGGAAGCGGAAAACGAAAAGAAACGCCTGGTCTACAACAACAAGGAAAACTCTGTTGACGATCCCATAAGGCTTTACCTCAGGGAAATCGGCAAGGAAAATCTCCTCACCGCCGAACAGGAAGTGGAACTTTCCAAACAGATGGAAGACGGGGAAAACATCATCAAGGGCGTTATCAAAAAATCGGGGATGATCATTCCCGAATTTTACTTTATCGCCCAAAGGGCCTTTTCCAAAAAAGACCCCAGGGAAATGAGCCTTTCAAAAAAAGAAATCACCGAGTACATGACCGAGCGGCGGCGCTTAAACCAGTTCTACAAGGAAACGCTCAGGACCATTGGCGCGGACCTCAAATCCTATATCGAAGTCAAGCGCCGGGTCATCAGCAAGGGCAACGACATCTTTGACGACCGGGAACTGGCGCTGCTCCGAAAACGGCTGCTCCATACCATCGCCGAAGTACAGATTCATCCCGAAGAAATAAACGACTTTTCCGATAAATTCGTCCAGGCGTCCAAACGCATTAAACGCTACAAAAAAGAACAGGAAAAGATCGAAAAACGGCTCCGGGTCGCCTCCCTCAAGGAACTGCGGACCTTGGGCCGGGCCCTGACCATCAAGGCGGACCGGGAAAGGCTCGAAGAAGAACTGGGCCTTAGTTCCGACGAGATCAAGGAACTTATCAGGCATATCCAGGTAACGGAGAAAAAGCTCCACCAGATGGAAGCCGAATTCGAGGAATCTATCGAAAATATCAATTCCATGGCCAGGGAAATTAACCGGGGCAGGCTCATGATGAAGAGCGCCAAGGACAGGCTTATCAAGGCCAATCTCCGCCTGGTTGTTTCGATAGCGAAAAAGTACACCAATCGGGGGCTGCACTTCTTCGATCTGGTCCAGGAAGGAAACATAGGCCTTATCAAGGCGGTAGAAAAATTTGAATACCAGAAAGGCTTTAAGTTTTCTACCTATGCGACCTGGTGGATACGCCAGGCCATTACCCGCTCCATCTCGGACCAGGCCAGAACCATACGGGTGCCGGTTCACATGATAGAACAGATCAACAAGGTGGTGCGGGAATCCCGGCAGCTCATGCAGGTTCTGGGCAGGGAGCCCAACGACGAGGAAATCGCCGAAAAACTCGGCTGGACCGCCCAGCGGGTTAAAGCGGTAAAGAACGTCGCCAGGGAACCCATAAGCCTTGAGACCCCCATAGGCGAAGAAGAAGATTCACTCCTTGGAGATTTTATCGAGGACAAGGATGTAGAAAACCCGGCAAACCAGACCGCCTTTACCCTGCTCCAGGAACAGCTCGGCGGAGTGCTTTCCACCCTTCCCGAAAGGGAGCAGGAAGTGCTTAAAATGCGCTTCGGCCTTGACGACGGCTATTCCCTGACCCTCGAAGAAGTCGGTCTTTATTTTAATGTTACCCGCGAAAGGATACGCCAGATTGAAGCAAAGGCTTTAAGGCGGCTAAGACATCCCAAGCGGAGCAGAAAGCTAAAGGATTATCTGGATCATTAAACGTGTCCTGGGATTTCCCAAATTTGCATAGTAAAGAGGTTGTTTATGGTAATGGAAGATGTTTTTGACAAACTGCGGAGTCTGCAGGATATACTTTCCGAAAAGATAGCTCTGGAACAGGAAATCCAGGAGATACCCAAACTCCTGGTTACCCAGGAAGAACTTTTGGCGCGGCTCAAAAAAACCTTCATCGAAAAAAATCAGGACTACGAAAAGGCCAAAGCCTCGGAGGCCGAATTCAGAAATCTCCTTTTCGAAGCCGAAAGCGGGCGGGAAAAGGCCGAGAAAAACATGGATTCCATCAACACCCAGCGGGAGTACGAAGCCCTGGACAAGGAAATCCGTGAGGCCTCTGAAAAGGAACAACAGTACCGCAAGGACCTCCAGCGCGAAGAGCGGACCATCGCCGAACTGGACGAACAGATGAAGCAGCACACCGCCCTTATCGAACAGCAGGAACAGGACCTCGCCGAACGGCGCAGGGGCATAGAAGCCGAAATAGCCGGAAAAAGCGCCAAAGTCCGGGAATTGCAGGAAGAAGAAGACAAGGTGGTAATAGGCCTTGACCCGGAGGTACAGTTTAAGTTTGAACGCATACTCCGCAATAAAATGGGCAGGGGCATAGTGGCGATAAAAGGCGGCGTCTGCACCGGCTGCCACATGATACTTCCGGTTCAGTTTGCCAATCTGGTACGCCAGGGCGAAGAAATAGTTTTCTGCCCCTACTGCTCCCGTATACTCTTCTACGCCGAATCTGAAGACGGCGAAGAAGTATTCTTTAACGACGAAGATTCAGGCAGCCTCTCCGATCTTGACGATATAGACGACGAAGAAGAATACGAGGACGAAGAAGAGGAAGAGGACGAAAAAGCCGGTATGGAGTACGACGAATAGAAATCCGGCTCCCCATCCCCCTTGGCGGAAACCTTGTTTTTATTATAGTGTGAACCAGGCGATGAACCGGGCAGCCGCGGCAGGCCGCGCCGTTTACGGCAGACCTGTCGAGGAAAGTCCGGGCTCCGCAGGGCATGATGCCGGGTAACACCCGGGCGGACAAAGCCAAAGCTTTGTCTGACAGAAAGCGCAACAGAAAATATACCGCCTGGCCTCCTTGAGAAAGCAATTTCTCCTGCGCCGGGTAAGGGTGAAAAGGCGCGGGTAAGAGCCCACCGCAGCGCCGGTAACGGCGCCGATCTGGCAAGCCTCATCAGGAGCAAGGCCAAGCAGCGGGTATTATGCCAATGCCCATTGGTTACCCGCGGGTAGGCCGCAGGACGCCGTCCGCAAGAACGGCGCAAGACAGATGGCTGCCCTCAGACTTCGCAAGAAGTCTGAGTACAAAACCCGGCTTACAGGTTCATCGCCTTTATTATTGGATTGGTTTTGCGGCCCTTTACCGGCCTTGGCTCAGGGCGCCGCAGGACAAGCTCACTGGTTTTCAACCTTGATACGACTTAAAATGGTATTATTATCCGCGATTTGTTTTTTTACTCCGTTAATGCCTATCAAAAAAGCAATAATCTGTAGTGGCGAAGTCAGCGCCATTATAAAAAAGCCAAGTAATTTTCCGATGAGTGTTGATAGTGGGTATTTTACTTCGCGTAACGCCTCTTTGGCTTGTGCCTTTGCGCTGCGATTATCCGGTTGTTTGTCAAAAAAATTACCGATAAAACCGAGCCCCCAACAAAACAACATACCGATTACGGCGGACGCTGTTCCGGCATTGCCGGTTTTATTTACAATAAATACAACTACGCCGCCTATAAAGGTTACGATAAAAATGCCGGTTTTAATCCGCTTTGATCTAAGCATGGATTTGAACATATGGTCATTTTCGAGGCCGACTTCATAATTACACTTACGGCAGAGAGGTTTATTGTCGACTTGATAGAATGTACCATTTACACAATCCGGACAAATACCGGCACCACATCTGGCACAGGTTGATACTGCGTCAACTTCCGAATGCCCAATACATTTCATCGCATACCTCCAATTGGTCTATTATATCATTGTGTAGATTTTTGTCAATGATATTTTCCAATACCCTTAGGAGCGGAAAGCAGACCGAAGACGGAGGCTGAATGAAGAAGACCGAAGAAGAATGCACCACAAAGGCGAAAAAGTCGAAGGAAGTTCGCTGAGTATGTGCTAACAGGTTCTTCCTTAACTTATTTGACTTCGCGGTAAAATTCCTCTTCCGCCCT
>JAIRTD010000157.1 GCA_031255115.1 Spirochaetaceae bacterium
GGTATCGGAGACAACCAGCGGCTGACCAACAAGGACATTGTATGCCTCCCGGTTCCCCTGTTTCACTGTTTTGGTCTGGTGCTGGGCATGATGGCGATTTTGACCCACGGCGCAACAGCCGCCATGCTGGAATGGTTTGACCCCCTGCTTGTTCTGGCTACCGTACAAAAGGAAAGCTGCACTGCCGTGTACGGCGTTCCCACAATGTTTATCGCCGAACTCAACCATCCCATGTTCAATATGTTCAATCTTTCGAGCCTCCGTACCGGCATCATGGCCGGTTCCCCCTGCCCTATCGAAACCATGCGCCAGGTCATAGACCTGATGCACATGAACGAGGTTACTATCTGTTACGGCCTTACCGAGTCATCGCCGGTGATGACCCAGACCAGGTTTGACGATACCCTGGAAGTCAAAGTAGAAACCGTGGGCCGGGAACTGCCCGGCGTTGAGGTAACTATCAGGAACCCCGATACCGGCGAAGAATGTCCTGACGGGGTTCACGGCGAATTCTGCTGCAGGGGCTATAACACCATGAAAGGCTATTACAAGATGGCCGAAGCCACGGCCCAGTGCATAGACGCTGACGGCTGGCTTCATTCCGGGGATCTTGGGGTCAAGGACAAGAACGGCAACTTCAAGGTAACGGGCCGTATCAAGGACATGATCATACGGGGCGGCGAGAATATCTACCCCAAAGAAATCGAAGACTATCTTTACACCATGCCGGGTATCAAGGATGTACAGGTTGTAGGCATAGCCAGCGAACGATACGGCGAAGAGGTTGGGGCCTTTATCATGCTCCAAAAAGATGCCGCCGTAAGCGAAGAAGATGTGCGGGATTATTGCCGGGGGCAGATAAGCCGTTTTAAGATACCCAAACATGTTTTTTTTGTAGAATCCTTCCCCCTTACTTCGTCGGGTAAAATTCAAAAATACCTGCTCCGGGAGATGGGGGCACAGAAAGCGCGGGAGGCGGAGACAGCCACATGAGCTTTGGCATGCGGTTTTTTTACGCGGTCTTTTTTGCCCTGCTCGCCGTACCAGCCTTTGGATACATTGATCCGGGCACGGGGAGCATGCTCTTTTCGTTTATTACCGGCATAGCGGTAACGCTCTTTTTTTTCTGCAAAAACTTCATCATAAAAATCAGAACCGGCGGTCTTTTTAGCAGAGCGGCGGCCGGACAGAGCAAGCGTCATAGCCTGGTCATCTATTCGGAGGGAAGGCAGTACTGGAATGTGTTCAGCCCGGTGCTGGAAGAGCTTGCCCGGCGGGGCGTACCCTGCATGTATTACAGTTCCGACGAAGGCGATCCGGGGCTTGGCTTTGCTTCTCCCCATATAAAGACTGAATGTATCGGCAAGGGCAACGCGGCCTTTCGCGTTCTTAATTTTCTCGAAGCCGAACTCTGCCTTATGACCACTCCCGGCCTCGACGTGCTGCAGCTTAAACGTTCTCCCGGCGTGGGCCGTTATGCGCATATACTTCATTCTACTGTGGACGCGGGATTGTATAAACTCTTCAGCTTTGACTATTTTGATTCCATGCTCCTCACCGGTCCCGCCCAGATTGAAGGAATCAGGGAACTTGAACGCAAACGGGGAACGCCGGAAAAAGAACTCATCGTCTGCGGTTGTACCTACCTTGACGCCCTTGCTTCCCGGACAGCCCTTCCAAAGGAAAAGGAAAAGACCGTGCTGGTGGCCCCGTCCTGGGGACCCAACGGCATACTGACTCGCTTTGGCCTTAAACTCCTTGAACCCCTGGCCAAATCTTCGTACCGGGTAATCATACGTCCCCATCCCCAGAGCTTTATTTCGGAAGCGCCCCTGATTGCCCGGCTTAAAGAAGCCCTTGCCCCCTGGCCCAGGGTGGAGTGGAATGACGACACCGAAAACATCGGGGCCCTTTCCCGCTCCGACATTATGATTTCTGATTTTTCGGGGGTGATTTTTGACTATGCCTTTCTTTTTGGCCGGCCCATATTCTGCCCGGAATTTGAATTTGATGTCCGCGCCTATGAAGCCTCTGACCTTGACCAGGGCTCCTGGTCCCTCAGGGCCATCAGGGAACTCAGCCTGCCCCTGGAATCGTCCTTTACGGATATCGAAGCGGCCCTTGACCGCGCCTCGGCCCGCAAAGACATAGGCGAAACCATAAACCGCCTCAAGGACCAGGCCTGCCGGTACTCAGGCGAAGCCGGCAAAAGATCAGCCGACGCGATCTGCGCGATGTTGCACTGATGGAGGAGGAGACCATGCTTCGTTTTTTTGCCGCTTTTGTACTGGTGATTTTTTCTGTGTGCTGTTATGCGCCAGAGGCGCAGGCCCAGCAGGATTGGCAGGGCATGACAATAATAGGCCGAATGCCCGATGCGGACAGCGCCAGACTGTACCGGATACAAGTTGGGGCCTTTAAGCGCGCGCAAAACGCGGAACAGGTTTACGAAAGGCTTAACCGTCTCTCGCTTAATCCGGCCTATGAACAGTACCTTGATTTTACCAGGGTAATTGTCAGAAACATTAAAGCCGGAGATATAACCCTCTATCTTGAAAGAATACGGAGCGCCGGTTTTAACGAAGTCATAATCAGGGAAGACACAGCCTTGTCAGCGCCGCTGCCGGTCAGCGTGGCAGCCCTGCCTCCTGGAGCAGCGCATGAAATCGCCTACTGTATGCTCAGAGCCGGAGAAACCAAAAGTCTCGCTGTCCTCGCGGAAGGAAGACGTATCGCGGCCTGGACAAGCAGCACGCCGTCAGTAATCACGGTAGATTCAGGCGGCACAGTTACAGGACTTGCCGTTGGCAGCGGTTTTGTAACAATAAATGAACGCGAATAT
>JAIRTD010000176.1 GCA_031255115.1 Spirochaetaceae bacterium
GCGGACTACGGCGGCCTCGCCTTCTTTGCCTTCATAGGTTCCGGAGATAAAATTCGCCGTTCCGATAAAATTGGCGACAAATTTATTGGCCGGATATTCGTATATATCCTTGGGCGTTCCTATCTGCATGAGGTCCCCGTCCTTCATGATCACCACCCTGTCGGAAATGGCCATTGCTTCCGACTGGTCATGGGTTACATAGAGGCTTGTAATGCCCAGCCTTTTTTGAAGGGATCTCAGTTCGTCCCGCATGTGCACCCTGAGTTTGGCGTCGAGATTGGACAGTGGTTCGTCAAAGAGCAGTACCATAGGTTCGATGACTATGGCCCGGGCAAGGGCTACCCGCTGCTGCTGCCCGCCGGAAAGCTGGCTGGGAAAACGTTTTTCCATGCCTTTTAACTGCATGAGTTCCACCACCCTGCCGGTACGGGCCGTTACTTCGTCCCGGGAGAGATGCTGCACCCTGAGGCCGTAGGCTATGTTCTCCCAGATACTCATGTGGGGGAACAGGGCGTAGCTCTGGAATACCATGGATATTCCCCGCTTGTTAGGCGGAACCTTGGCCACGTCCTTACCGCCTATGAGTATTTGTCCCGCGGTGGGATACTCAAAGCCGGAAATCATCCTTAGGGTCGTGGTCTTGCCGCAGCCGGAAGGGCCAAGGAGCGTTACCAGTTCGCCGTCGGCTATGTCAAGGTCAATATGGTTTACCGCGGTGGTTTCTCCCTTTCCCTCAGGGGTGGGAAAAATTTTTGTGATATCCCTGAGGCGTACACTGCTGCTTTTACCGCTGAACTGGCGTATCGCCTGGGTATCTTGCAGGTTTAAGGTATTTTCACTCATGCCGGGAACCTCCGTTAGCTGACGCGAAAGACTGCAGCGCTTTTTGAATTTCTTCGCTCCCTGGGGCTTTGGCCCTGGGGGAAAGGAGTATTTTTACAACGAGATTGATGACGCCTATGGCAACGAGAATAATGGCTATCATCAGGATAACATAGGCCGCGGCGTCGGAATACCGTGACGCTTCAAAAAGAGAAAATATTTTTGACGTGGCCAGGGGCCAGCGGGGAGACACAAGAAAGATAATGGCGCTCACCGCGGTCATAGCCCGTACAAAGGCGTAGACAAGGCCCGAAAAAAAGGCGTTACGCAGCAGGGGCAAAATTATGCGCCTGAACGAATAGCCGCTGTTTGCGCCTAATATGGAAGACGCTTCTTCTATTGATTTATCTATCTGAAGCAGCGTCGTAGTCCCCGATTCTATGGCCACAGGCATATTACGGAACACAAAGGCCGCCACCAGTATAAAGGCCGTTCCGGTAAAAAGCAGGGGGCGCTGGTTAAAGGAACTGACATAGCCTATGCCGAGGACGGTTCCTGGTATGGCAAAGGTAAGCAGCGAAATAACTTCCATGGCCCGCCTTCCGGGAAAACGCACCCTGACGGTGAGGTAGGCTATGATCATTCCCAGTATGCCTCCCACCGGCGCGGCGTACAGGGCGAGTTTTACCGAATTCCACAAGGCGTCTCCACCCATGGAAAACACAAAGGCAAAGTGGCTCAGGGTAAATTCGTAATTAACGCCCCAGGTTCTTACAACGGCGCCGGTCAGGGCCGTTCCGTAAAGAAGAATCACAAAGGCCGCGACCAGGCTGCAGGCGATAAACAGGGGATAGATAATATGCTTTTCGTGGAGTTTACGCCGCTTTTGGGTAGGCTTGCCGGTAACGGTAACAAAACTTTTTTTGCGCATCCAGTATTTTTGCAGGAGGTAGGCGGCCACGGTGGGGAGGAGCAGTATAATGGCCATCATGGAGCCCCGGTGCAGATCGTACATCCCGGTAATGATACGGTACGCTTCTACCGCCAGGGTAGAAAAACTACCGGCGATAACCGCAGGATTGGAAAAGTCTTCCATAGATTGAATAAACACGAGGAGCATGGCGCTGATAATGCCGGGCAGGGACAGAGGCAGGGTAACGGTCCTGAATATATGGCCCCTGGTGGCCCCCAGGCTGTACGCCGCGTCCTCCACCGAATCGTCAATGGATTCCAGGATGCCGCTCAGGGTAAGATAGGCCACGGGAAAGAACGAAAGGGACTGCACCACAATGAGGCTGTGAATTCCGTATACGTCAGAATTTCTGATCCCCAAAAGCCCTCTGGTGATAATTCCCTGGCGTCCAAACAGAAAAATTATCGACAGGGAAAGAATAAAGGGCGGCGAGATAATCGGCAGTGTGGCAATGGCCTTAAAAAAGCGCTTGCCCCGCATCTCGGTCCTGGTTATGGCAAAGGCAAAAAGATAGCCCAAAAGCGTGGCGATGACCGCCACAATGAGCCCCAGCTTCATGCTGTTAAAAAAGGTTTCCCTTTCGGCAGAGGACGCCAGGATACTGATAAAATTAGCGACCGAAAAACGGCCTTCGCTGTCTGTGCTGCCCATTCTAAACACGTTAAAAATAGGCAGCACGACAAAAATCAGGAGCATGACAAATACAATGACTATCGTTGCAAGGAGCAAAGGCTGTCGGAGCAGCATGGTCATATCATTGCGACCTGAGAGATGAGTAAGCTGTTTGCTCTTTCCAGACGCTGAGTCTGCCATTGTAGACGCCTCCCCTGAACCGGACTATTGTTTGAGGTTTGACTGGTCTCTTATCTGCGCGTCAAATTTCGCCACAAAGTCCGCCTTGTTCTGGCCCGCCCATACGGCGTCATAATTGATGATGTGCAGTTCGTCAAGGCTGACAAGGCCGGGAGTGTATTTGGCCTTGGTATTGACCGGCAGGCGGTTGCTGCCTGAGTCAATATACAGTTCCTGGCAGCGGACGCTCATGAACCAGTCTATAAAGCGTTTCGCGTTCTCCTGTTCTTTCTCAAAGCCGTTCTTGATCAGCGCCACGCCGCCGACCTCATAGCCTGTTCCCTCAGAGGGGAATACCAGTTCCACAGGATAGCCCTCAACCTTTGGTTTAAGGCCGTCATGGGAAAAGGTAATGGCTATGGCGGCTTCGCCTAACGCGGCTTCCTGGGGAGGCGCCGCGCCGGCCTTGGTATACTGGCGTACATTGGCGTTAAGCTGCCTCAGATAATTAAAAGCGCCTTCCTCGCCGAAGAGCTGTATCAGCGTGGCAAGTATGGTATAGGAAGTCCCCGAAGTCGCCGGATGGGCCATCGAAATCTGCCCCCTGAATTCGGGTTTAATCAGATCAGCCCAGGAAGTGGGCAGGCTCATACTGTTTTCTTTAAACCAGTCGGTATTGCAGACAAAGGCAATGGCGCCCACGTAAATCGGGTTCCATACGCCGTCGGCGTCATGGTACTGGCTGGGAATATTGACCAGTTCCGGAGACTGATACGGCGTAAGCAGGCCTTCTTTGCCGGCAGCCACATAGGTATCACTGGAACCGCCGTGCATAACCGAAGCCTGGGGATTGTTCTTTTCCGCGGCAATACGGGCCATCATCTCCCCGGCGGAGAGGCGTACATAGTTGACATGGATGCCTGTGTCCTGTTCAAAGGCATTAAAATAGGTGGGTATCTCCTGGTCGGGCAGGGCCGAATATACGGTCAACTGGTTATACTCAGGCGAAGCTGAGCGCGAGGATCCCCCTGATTTTGAACCGCAGGCCAGGAAAGCCAGACACAGCGGAACAAGAAAAACACTAAGCCGGATTTTTTGCTTCATCTCATTTACTCCTTAATCTTCTATCAAAAATAACAGGACCCTATAAACAGCCCCGCTTGTGATTCAAAAAACCAAATTGCACGCGCCCGTCAGGGGCTTACGGAAAAAACGTACAGGTACGAGTCGTCATCATCGGGAATAAAATAGGCAAAGATTTGACGGACCAGAAACTTTTTTTCATTTTTCCTCCTATTATTATTGTTTAGTCTAAACACTGTTTAAGTGGTTGTCAAGAAGAATCAACAATACGAAGCATCAGAGCAAACACCGGTTTATTGCACCGATCTTTGCCGGATACAGAACTGTTTCTATAAAAACTTTGCGTCAAACCAGGAACAGGGAATTAAGTATTCAGATTGAAGGTTGGACTGCCACGCCCGCTTCGGAAAGGGCCAGGGCCAAATCCCTGATTTTTCCGGTATACACCATGCCTTTAAAGCCAAGGTGCAGGGCGGCTTCGACATTTGCGCTCATATCGTCAACAAAAAAACATTCACCGGGTTTTAGGGTGAATTTTTTGAGCAGGGTAAGGAAAATGTCCTTGTCCGGTTTTAAAAGATGTACATCGGCGGATATGAGTTCGCCGTCAAAGTACGCAAGCGCCTTGAGGGAGGGCCTGAAATCATAAAAATCAAGACCGGCGTTTGAAAGGAGGTATATTCTATAGCCCGCTTCTTTCAGGTGCCGGATGAATTCTTCTATCTTTTTGTCGGGCCTGAAATGGTCGTACCAGTGCTCGACAAGCCAGGCGGCATGGCCCCAAAGCTTTTTGGGAAGCTGCTTCTCCATGGCTTTGACTGCCTTTTCTTTGGTAATTACCCCCCGGTCAAGCTGCGCCCATGCAACGGAGGCAAAGACCCTGCGCTGCAGCAGGACGGCGTCGCGGGGATTTTTTACCCGGGACGCGCAAAAAAGAGCGGGATCAAATTGGGCAAGCACATTCCCCATGTCAAACACAATATTCTTTATCACCCTCTGCCTCCGCTGCTCTGGTATTGGCCGGTCAAAAAGCAACCGGCCTTTTAGCGTTTGAGCGCTACTTCGGTACGCCCCGCGCCGCCGAGTTCCGGCCGGGAAAAATGATACTCAGCCACGGCGCTCTGGCGGCTGAGAAAATCATGCACACCCTTCTGGAGTATGCCGTCGCCCTTGCCGTGAATAACGGCAAAGTCATACAGGCCGGCAATGCTCGCCGCGTCTATCTGCCTTTGCAGGGCCTCAAGGGCTTCCTCAAGGCGCATGCCCCGGAGATTGAGTTCCATACGGGCCTCGGCCGCGCCCTGGAGCTCGGAACTTATGATAAGCGTTTTTTGCCCTTCCCGTGAAGGGGCCGCGGGGAACAGTTCCTCTCTGGCAACGCTCATTTTAACCGAACCCAGTTCCACTATCCAGGCGCCTTTTTTGCCTGCCTTGACAATGCTGCCCCGCCTTTTGTTTTCGCCGACAAGCACTTCCATGCCCGGCGCCGGAGTAAAATCACCGGAGGCTTCTTCGCTGCCGGCGGCCTCTTTGAAGAGCGCTTCTTCTTCGGCAAGACTTGCTTCCTGGAGCGCGCTCTGCGTTTCAAGTTCAGTAAGGAAATCCTTGACGGCAAGGGTTTTTTCCCGGGTCAACTCCCCTTCCCGCACTTCCCGCACGAGGTTTTCGAGGGTCTTTCTGCTTTCGGATAAAAAGCGGCGCAGGCTGGTGAGGCTGCCGCGTTTAAGGTCCAGTTCTTTCTGCCTGAGCCTGAGTTCCTTGAGGTCGGCCTGACGCCTTTCTTCCCTGAGCCGGTCTTCCATGTCCCTGCCTGTTCTGAGGGCCTCGTCCAGTTCCTGGTGCTTGTGTTTCAGGCCGGTGATCAGCGCCGAAATATCGGAACGTTCTCCGGCAAGATAGGTCCGCGCGCCGTCGACCAGTTCAGCGGGAAGGCCGTTTCTCAACGCTATGTCCAGGGCCCTGCTCTCTCCGGGTACGCCCATGACAATGCGGTAGGTAGGAGAAAGCGTATGACCGTCAAATTCCACCGAGGCGTTTTCCACGCCCGTCCGGCTGTACCCGTAGTTTTTTAGTATGCCGTGATGGGTGGTTACCAGGACCCGGGCGCCTTTTTCAAGCATGTGGTCAAGTATGGCCATTGCTATGGCGCTTCCTTCTTCGGGGTCGGTTCCCGAACCGAGTTCGTCAAGAAGCACAAGGGAAGAAGCCGCGGCTTTCTTTGTTATGGAAGCGATATTGGTCATGTGGGCCGAAAAAGTGGAAAGGGACTGGCTTATGGATTGTTCGTCCCCTATGTCGGCGTAGACGCCGTCAAAAAACGGCAGGGCCGTTCCCTCGCCGGCGGGAAGGGCAAGACCGGCCTGGTTCATCAGGGCAAAGAGGCCCACGGTTTTGAGGGTAACGGTTTTGCCCCCTGTATTGGGGCCGGTGATAATCACGGCGCGGGTATGGTCCTCCATGACAAAGTCAACGGGAACCGCGTCCTTTCCCAAAAGGGGATGCCGGGCCTGTTTAAGAATGATACGGTCTGAATCAAGGGCATGCTGGTAAGCGCGGGAGAAGCCGAAACGGGAACGGGCCCTGAGTTCTTCAAGGTACAGAACTTGTTCGTGCAGCGCCTTTAACGCAGGCGCGGCTTCGGCTATGGTCCCGGTAAGTTCAAGGAGAATGCGCCTCAGTTCGGCGCTGAGTCGTTGTTCCTCAATGCGTATTTCGTTGTTTTTTTCGACCACGTCTTCGGGTTCAATAAACACGGTCTGACCAGACGAGGATACCTCGTGCACTATACCCTTAATCCGTCCCCGGAAATTGGCCCTGACGGCCAGGACCAGGCGTCCGTCCCGCTGGGAAGGAAGGGCCGATTGAAGCATGTGGCGGTATTCGTCGCCTGAAGTATAACGGGCGGCAAGGCTTTCGCGTTCCCTGCCGAGTCTGGTGATACGGTCCCGTATGCTTTTAAGTCCGGGAAGATCCCGTATGGCGCCTTCCCGGGTAAGAATACGGAACACTTCCCTTGACACTGCCTGACAGTCAGGCAGTTCCCGGGCAAGGGCCGCTATGCCGGTTTCGCCGCTCTGTAATACCCAGGCCCTGAATTCCTCAGCCCGCAGGACAAAAATTCCCAGGGCATAGGCTTCGTCTATTTCGAGGCACGCTCCAACGACATCGAGTTTTGAAAAGAGAAATCCTATGGACGGAAAGCTCTGCCTGATCTCGCCCGGGCCGGCGTTCATCAGGGCATGAAATTCCTTGACCCGCTTTTTAAGAAGCGCGGCGGCTTCGGCGTTGCTTTCCGGCACGGCGGAACGCAGCGCGGCGGCCGCTTCTTCGCTCAGGGCGCAGGAAGCCGCCTGGGAACGTATGGCGTCGAATTCAAGAAGAACATACGCCTTTTCGGACAGGGACATTTTATCCGCAGGCCCATGCATCGGCGCTTGATTTACCGGTTCAGTCATGGCCGGCCCATTCGGGGGGAAGAGCGGAAAGTTCCTCCCTGATACGGAGGAAACTGTCGTAACGGTCCTCATGGATGACTCCGGCGGCGACCGCTTCCATGATCTTGCAGCCCGGCTCGCTGACATGGGAACAGGAAAGGCCGAAACTGCATTGTCCTTCCAGCGGGGCGAATTCCTTCATGTACCGTATCAGCTCGTTAGGCGCTACGCCGTCAGGAACCAGACGCCTCACTCCGGGAGTATCCACCACGGCGCCTCTTCCGCCGGGGCCTGAAAATTCGATAAGCCGGGCGGCGGTGGTAATGTGGTTGCCCCGGTCGTACTTGGCGTTGATGTCCCCGACCCGCAGCACGGGATCCGGCAGCAGGGCGTTGATGAGGCTCGATTTTCCCACGCCGGACTGTCCGGCCAGCACACTGAGCTTTCCGGCAAGAATCGCCCTAAAAGCCTCCATGCCTTCTCCGGTCTTTGCCGAAACCCTGAGCAGTTCGTAGCCTATGCCCGCGAAATCTTCGAGCCTTTCTTCCACATCAGGGTCGTCCCCGGAAAGGTCTGTTTTATTGCAGACTATGATCAGGGGAATACCGGCGGCTTCTCCCTGGACAAGCAGGCGGTCTATAAAGCGGGGCCTGAACGGAGGAGACGCGGGACTGGTAACGCAGACGACCAGGTCCACATTGGCGGCAAGAAGCTGGGACGCCTGAAAATGGCGAAGGCCCAGTCCTTTTTGATTGAGCCGGGTAAAGGCGTTGCGCCTTTTTTCGAGGGCGGTGATCAGGGCGGAACCTTCGCGGCCAGGGTCGTTTTCGAATTCCACCCAGTCTCCGGGCGCGAGGGGATTGTAAAAGCCCTCAACGCCCTTGAGAATCTTACCCTTGATACGGCAGTCAAATTCCTTTCCTGCTTCATCCTTGAGGGTAAAAATATTCCGCGAAGCGCGTATGATTCTGCCCCTCATAGAGCCTCCCCGCAGACCCGGTCAAGGAGGACTACGCTGAGCCCAAAGGCCTCTGCCCGTTTTTCCCAGGCCGCGCCGGGCTCCTCGCCGCCGGTAAGGAAGCAGCGGGCCGTTTTTCCGTAGAAAACTTTTTTGCCGGGCCCTTCCTCACCAGGCCCCCCATCGGGTCCCTCCTCAAGGCCTTTTCCGTGGGGGCCTTCTCCGCGTGGAACTTTTTCGTGGGGGCCTCCCCCGCGCCTGAGGCCCTGCCGGGAAAGCAGGCTCTCGGCCCGTGACGCCACGCCGGAAATGGAATCGTAGACCGTCATATCCTTTCCGGCAAGTTCCCGGAATTCATCAAGGAGAAAAAGAAAGTGGGTGCAGCCAAGGACTATGCTGTCGGCGCCGGCGACGCGGAATTTTTCGACATAGGGCCGTATGACATCGAGCCGCTCGGCTTTTGACGCGCCGTCCATGACATGCTCGACAAATTCCACAAGCTCCGGGGCAGCCGCGCCCATGACGCGGCAGGCGGGGTTGATTTTTTTTGCCAGGGCCTGTATGTACTCATCGGCTATGGTACGTTCTGTCCCCAGAACCCCGGCAAGGCCGGTGCGGCTGTTGAGTACCGCGGGCTTTACCGCCGGAACAGTTCCCACAAAGGGCAGGGAAGGAAACGCTTTTCGCAGGCTCTCAAGGGCGCTTACCGACGCGGTATTGCAGGCCAGCACCGCCAGTTTTGGATGGGAGATACGGATGAGCTGCAAGAGCAGGGAGGAGAGCAGCTCCGTAAGGGTATCCTTGTCCTTGCTTCCATAGGGAAAATTACGACGGTCCGCGGCGTATACCAGATCCTCATCCGGGTTGCGCTCCCTAAAATGCCGCAGATAGGGCAGCCCCCCTATGCCTGAGTCAAGGAAAAGAACCGGTCCTTCGTCGCGCTTCATTTGAAAAGGCTGTTAAAGGCGTCCCTGGCGTTTTCTTCGGCCTTGCGGGCCGTTGACGCGCCTTTGGAAGCTGAACGGAAACGGGGGTCCAGGGCAAACCAGTCGCAGAAGTTTCCCCGTTCCCTGTCCTGGGGAACTTCAGCCTGGGGTTCCCCGCAGAAAGAGGTGTTCTCGATAAAATGGCGGCAGTGGCGGCAGGAACGGAGATCCCTGCCGCAGGTCCCGCAGCGGAGGGAACGGCCCAGTGGTTCTCCGTCGCTAACCGGCGACCCGCAGTACCAGCACATGGTTTTATACTCCATAGATTTGAGTTTGTCAGGTGTGGAATTAGTTAATTCCTTACCTGACAAACACTTATAATCGGAATTCTCTGACAATTTCAAATTGTCAGAGAATATCATATCCGGTAACGGGCAGTAGCGCAATAAGTCCGGGAAGAGTATGATAAAGTATGTTCACCATAACGCCCTGCGCCGCGGGCTGCGGAAAAACAGCGCTCTCAGGCGTCAATACCTGCGCCCTCCACTCGGCCGATCCCCGCAGGGAAGCGGAACGGATTACCAAAGCCATAATCCGCTCAAAAACCATAAAGGACCTCAGCGCGGGCTATCTCCACTACGAAAACACTGATTTTTCGAACCGTTCTTTTTTTGGCTGCAATTTTTACGGTTCGAGTTTTTCCCGCTGTCTCTTTACCAATGCCCTGATACGCATGAGCTTCTTTGACTTTTCGGTTTTTATGGATTGTGATTTTTCCGGATGCGACATACAGTTTGTCTCTTTTGCCGGAGCCCGTATACTGAACTGTACCTTTGAGAATTCCGAACTTGTTCATGTTAATTACTGCGGGACCGAAATACGGGATTCGACATTCAACAAGTCAAATCTTTACAACAGCCGTTTTATCAACGCCGATATAGCCGTGTCGGATTTTATAGACTGTAATGTCAAGAAAACTTTTTTTATCAAGTCCAGGCGGGAAGGCGTTTCGTTTAAGGCGTCGAATACCGCCGAAGCCGTATTTGATATGGGAGAATAATCTAAGGGTGAAACTTTTTTTCCACTACTGCCCCTACGGATTCAGCAACTGCTATATACTCGGTACCGATTATGCCGCGCCGGGGCCCGAAACCTATACCCCGGACAAGGCGGCCCCCCGGGACCAGACGCCCAGAGAAGCGCTCATCATAGATCCGGGGGTAATGGACGTTCAGATACTGAAGTTTATAGAAGGGAACGAGTATACCCTCAGGGGAGTGCTTTTAAGCCATGACCACGCCGGTCATTCCCACGGACTCGGGACCATCAAAAAAATATACGATGTTGAAATTTTCGCCGTCAGCCATACGGTAGGGGAATTCAAGACCACCAGGGTCAAGGACGGGGACCATCTTACCATAGGGCCATTTGCCGTCGACGTGCTTTCCGTTCCCGGCCATTCTTCGGATTCGGCGGTGTACCGCATTGAGCGGCTCCTCTTTACCGGAGACGCCCTGAGCGCGGGACTTGTGGGCAGTACGGCCAGTTCCTACGGCGCCACCGTTCAGATGAACGCCCTGCAGCACAAGATACTTTCCCTGCCCGGAGACTATCTTGTACTGCCCGGCCACGGACCACCGTCAAACCTCGAAGCCGAACGGCGCTTTAACGCGGGCATTGAGGCGTATAACAAAAAGCGCGCCCAGAAACCCCAGCGTTTTTACCGGAGCCTGTAACAGACTTGTTCGATTGCCCTACTTGCAAAAAATATACAAGAGGTATATGCTTTTGGCGAGGGCCCAATAAAACAAAGGGCTTATCCAATGGGCCCCTGACCGGGGGGTAGCCTGACACCTTGGGTCAGGCGCAGGGGGGCGCGACGATGATGCGGCCGCGGTAAAGGGGGCGTGGAAATGCGCCCCCCTTATTGGGCTTGTTCAACTACTTGAGGTTTTTTAACAACTCTATTCCTGTCTTGCTTTGTATATTCTCTGGATTCTGCCGGCTGAGAGGCCGAAGTGTTCCCGGACAAAGCGGGAAAAGGCTTCGGCTTCGGCGGTAAAGAGCGAGGCAAGACGGGGCCAAGTGCCTGAGTCTTCTTCGGGGAGGCTGCTGCGCCGCCAGGGGTGTTCGGCGATGCGGGAGGGAAGGGTTTTGCCGAAGTATTCTCCTGCCTGGGATACGCTTTGCTGGAGGCAGTAGGCCATGAACTCGTTGATCATGAGATACTGGTCGGCGCTGTCGTAGCCTGAATATTCAAAATAGGAAACGATAAAGCGTTTGCCCGCCGGGTCAAGGCCGGCCCAGCGTTGTCTTGAGAAGTCTCTGAATTCCTCATTGATAAAAAAGAGTCCGTGGAAGCTTTCATGGGCCAGGAAAGTGGCCCTCAGGTAGTTTGCCGATTCGCGGGAAATGGAGATGATGGCTCCGGTTCCGGGCAGCACATCGCCGGCCGCGTTTTCGCGCAGTATGTTCCGCGCGAGGAGCAGGTTTTCGAGGTCCTTTTCGTCCTGGTTAAGGGGAAAGCGGTTTTTTCGGGCAAGGTCGAAAAAGCGGGCGAGGTCTTCGCTCCGGTAATCGTGGGCGTTCCAGCCGTGGAGTTCGGCGATTTCGCTGTCAGGGGCGAGTCTTCCCCTGAATCCTATTTTTTCCACAAAAAAGGCCAGGCGCTTAAAGAGTCTGTCCTGTACGGCATAATCGGCGGTATCGAAAATGAGTATTTCCGGGAAACGGTCCCACTGGAATATTTCGTAGTCCCTGTTTCGCCAGTTTTCTCTGGGGTAGTTCAGTATGAGGCCGGGGTCGATGACCACAGCTTCGAGGGGGAATTTTCTTTCGGCGCCTGGCCTGTATTCCAGCGAGGCCGCTTTGCCTCTGAAGCCCAGGGGAAAGGGTCCGGCGGGCAGGAGGCCCGGAGGCAGCGCGAGAAAATCCCCGCCGTCAGGAAGGCCCAGATAGGTATAGCGTTCTCCCGCGATAAAAAATTCACCGGCGCCTGAGAGTCCGCCCGCGGCAAGTTCGTAATTTCCGCCGGGCCGGTACGCTTCGGGGACTTCGATGACCAGGCTGTCCCCTTCGGCGTAGACAAAGGGCGTCGCGTCAAGGGTTTCGCCTGAAAGGGAAACGCCGTACCAGAGCGGCGCGATCTTAAAAGATTCAAGCGCAAAAACAATTTCGTCCGGCGCGCCGCGTGAATTGCCGCCGCTGGAATTACCGCCGCTGGAATTGCCGCCGCCCGGACTGCCGGAACTGGAATTGCCGCCGCCGGAACTGCCGCGCCTCGCGCCGCCAGAATCTTTGGCTTCGAGGGTAAGGGTGATTTTGGTAAGTTCGCCTGAACCAAGGGGTACGGCGTAGCGGATGCCGGAAAAGGACAGGCCGGGCCGGCCGAGAAAGGCGGCGCTGAGGGGGAGAACCCACGAGCCTTCCCCGGCGCTCAGGACAAGACGGAACTCCGATTCCAGGGACGAAAGAATGAGGGCGCTTTCTTCTCTTAAATTTTCTCCGCCCGGATTTTCCAAATCAAGGCGGTACTGTATTTCGAGGCTTTCCGTGCCGTATAACGGCAGGGGGTTTTCCGGGACATACTCAAAGGTTTTAAAGTCCGAAAGGCGGGCCCTGCCCAAGGCGGCTTCGCGGGAGAGGGCATAGAGGGGCTTTCCGTCAAGGGAAACCGCGGCGAGTTCCCGGTATGAACAGGAGAGGAGGAAGGAACCCAGCAGAAAAATAAAACAGCCGCGCCGCATATTACAGGGACACAATGCCTCTGGCCATGAGTTGGGCAAGGTTGTACTTCCTTTCCATAGATATCGCCGTATCGTTGCGCAAAAAAGTTTCGAGCTGGGCGGCGAAGGATTCGGGCAGTTCTTTGAGTTTGAGCACCTGGTTATAGTAGGCCCGGTGGGACGGCTCAAAGGTTCTGTTTATCGAAAACAGGGTAAGGCAGGCGCTTTTTATAAAACCCGCGGCCGACATGAGATAGTAAAAATCATCGCCCTGGATAAAGGCGGCGCCGAGGTCGCTTAGGAAGTGTTCCATCTTGGACTGGCTTGCCTCCCGTATCTGGCTCCAGAATTCGTCGTCAAGGTTTTTGAGTTGTTCCCGTATGCCATTAATCCAGGTATTCCGCGAAAAGAGCAGTTCGCCTGTGGCAAGGCGGTAAAAGCCGTAGGTTCCCGAATCCTTTATGAGCCAGATTTTTTCGTGCCTGGCGGCGGCAATGGACACCAGTTCGTCAATGCGGCTGGTGAATTTATACTCTATCCGCACCGGGATCTCGCCGACAAGAAAACGGTCCTTGGTTCCTGTTGATGAGGTCTCAAACGCCACGGCGTCAGCGCCGAACTGGGCAAAACGCTCGGCGCTTTCCGGTATGTTTCCTGTATAATACACGTCAAGAATCAGGGCAAAATACGGGTCAAGGGTATCGGGCAGGGCCGCTTCGTTGAGGGCTACGCAGACCACTCCCGGCCATTGGGAGAAGATTTTGGCAAAGCGGTCCGCCAGCATTTTGGTTTTGTACTTCATACTTATTCCTTTTGCCGGTATAGTAATGGCTGTTCAGAAACTGAAGTTTCCGCGCAGCTACAGTATACCATGTAAGGAAAGGCTTGGAAACCATGAAAAGACAGCGTCATTTTACAGGCGAAGCCCTTAAACTCCTTGTCCTCCTCCCCCACAGGGACGCCGCGGGGAGGATGCTTTCCTTTAAGCGGCGCTTTTTTACGGAGGGCCTGGCAGGGGCCTGGTCCTTTCCTCCGCTTGTTCCGCTTGCCATCCTTGCCCGGCCGCCTGAAAGAACGGAACTTCGGGATATGGCGGAAAAGCTCCGCTCCATGCTGGGCAACGAAAAAATTACCGGCGCGGCCTGGACCAGGGGCGCTTTTCCCCAGGTGAAGGGCAAGGCGGATTTATCCCTGCCCGCGCTTTGGGGCGTCTCTCTTGCCATGCCCCTTCCAAAACGCATCATAGGCGAAAAAGAAAACTCCCTCCCCTTTGACAAGGCCATCCTTGTTTCCGCCCTGGTGCGGGATTTTGACGCTGTCCCCGGGGGACTTCCCGCCCCGGACAGTATATCCTTCCGGGCCGCGGCCCTGGCCTTTATGCTTTTTGCGCCCCTGGAAGCTGACTCGCCTGGGGGAAGTCCCGCAAATACCACCGGGAAAAACGGCAGTCTGTCCTTTGCCTGGGAACTGGACGAACCAATATGGCTTCCCAATCCCAAAAGGAAAAGCCGTGGCTGAGTGCATGCGTGAAAAAGACGGAAAGATTTTTCTCGATATCAAGGCAGCGCCCGGTTCCTCAAAGTCCGCGCTTTCGGACATTCAGGCGGGAAGGCTCAAGGTAAAGATTGCGGCCGCGCCAGAAGGCGGAAAGGCCAATGCCGAACTCATCGCGTTTTTTGCCGGGGCTTTGGGCTGCGCCAAAAAAGACATTACCCTTGCTTTGGGAGAAAAGTCCCGGCTTAAAACCCTTGCCTTTCCCGCAAAGTTGAAGGAAAGGCTCCGCGCGCTGATCGAGAAGAACTCATAGCCGGGTCTGCTGTTCCGCCAGGGCTATTACCAGGTCCACTTCGGCTATGGTTGAACCAAGTTTACCGGCGATGATTTCAGCGGAAAAGCCTCCCTGGTACAGGTCCATCACCCGCTCGGCAAAGGGCGCTTCCTTTGGTTCTATCTGTATGCTCGAGCGGACAAAACGGGGAAGGCGCGGCAGCTCTGCCGCCGGAATTGCTCCGGGAACCGGGCCGGCTTCGTCCACGGCGGGATGCGGTCCGGAAATTTCGGCGGGGAGTTGTTCAGGTCTTGCCGGCGGCGCGAAAGTTTCGGCAGGGCGCGGTTCAAGTCTTACAGGCGGCACGGCGGAGGGAAGCTTGACCACATGACGTTTTCCCAGGGCCGCGTAGGCTTCTTCTTCGGCGCTGCGCCGTTTAAGTTCAGTATGCTGGAGCTTTATACGCCTGTCGGCGTCATCCAGGAATTTACGGAGGGAATTGATACGGTCCTCAATGAGGGAAAGGTCCCTGTCGGTAGCGGCGTTTATCTCGGCGACAAGCTGGTCTACCTCGTCGCGGAATTTGCCGAGTATGCGTTCAGCGCCGGTAAGCCGCTTTATGTAGGACCTGAAATACAAAAAGCTTATGCCCCAGAGTATGAGTACGCCTGAAAAAACCCAAAATGCCGAAACCATAGCTATCCTGAAAGGTCGATAATTTTGCCCACCGAAGGGTCTTTGATCACCGGGCGGGCAGGCGCTTCGGCGTCTTCTTCCCGTTTTTTCTTTTCCCCTTCGCCGCCGCCGCTCCCCGGATTTTTGTCCTTGTCCTTGATGCGTTCGGCGCCCTCGCCTGAGTCCCGGGCCTCATTGACCGACTCGTTCTTTATTTCGTTCTTCTTCTGCATTTGGATGCTTTGGAGGGACTGCTGTATGGCCTGTCCTTCCCGCTGTTCGGCCTGGGTCTTGCCGACCTTGTCTATCTGGGTAAACAGCGTCTGAAGGTCAATTGGTTGTATAGCCATCGGGACCTCGCTTCGCTTCCTCGCCGGGCTCTTCATATTTGGTAACCCGTATCAGGCTATTCTCAAGTATAAAGGTAACGGCTCTGTAATCGTTTCTGACGTCTTCCTTGACGTCCCTGATAACGATTTTGACTCCCGGATAAACCTTGGAAGAAGCGGACACCTTGCCCCGTGTTTTAAGGTTGTTGAGGTAATTCTGCACGTCTTCAAGGTTCTTGTTTAGTTTGGCAAGTTCTTTGGTAAGCTCTTCCCGCTTATCCATGAGTTCGTGCATATAGGCTTCTTTGTCCTCAGGAAGGGACTTGCGCTGTTTTTTTATATTTATCAGGGTCTGGAGGTTAAGTTGAATGTCTTCCAGCTGCTTTTCGGCGGCGGCCTTGTCTTCCTGGAGCGCGTCAAGTTTTGCCTTTTCCCTGGGGTCATAGCCCACTTCGCAGA
>JAIRTD010000191.1 GCA_031255115.1 Spirochaetaceae bacterium
CTTCCTCTGCTTCAATCTTACGGTGTTAATACTGACAATATTATTATCTACGAAGGCGCTACCGGGCAGGCGATAATTCAACTTGACAAGAAAAAACAAAACGCCATTGTACTGTATCCTGGAGGCAACGGCAGCATTACAAAAGAAGAAATAACCACGGTTATCAACAAGTACCATAAGGGCGATTTGCTGGTTCTCCAGAACGAAATCAGCCACTTAAAAGAAGTAATAGAAGCCGGAAGCAGCCGGGGGCTCAAAATCTGCCTTAACCCTTCTCCATATACCAAAACCATAGAAGAACTCCCCTTGCATCTTATTGATATTTTTTTTGTCAATGAAATCGAAGGGGCTGCTATTGCCGCCATGCCGGTCGATGCTCCGCCCAGGGACGTTCTCGATAAACTGGTCCGCCGTTTTCCTTCTGCCGAAATCATATTAACTGCTGGAAAAGACGGCGCGTATTATGGCTATAAAGAAATCCGTGAAAAGGGCGAAATTATCGATCTGCCTGTCGTTGATACTACCGGAGCGGGAGACACTTTTACAGGTTATTTTCTTGCCGCCCGCTACAGAGGGTATACCGTAAAGAAGGCCCTGGACCTTGCCTGTAGAGCCTCGTCAATTGCCATTTCAAGAAAAGGCGCCATGGAATCAATACCCTTTGCCAAAGAAGTATTTAGCTCCTTAAAAACGGCAGATGAAAAATAACTATGTCCTGTTTTGTCAACGCATCGCAGTTCCCGGCTTGCCGCTTAACGCTCCCGCAGGCTCCTCACATATCTAATCCCGGTGGCAAAGCGGAGGGCAGCGGCGAGGTCGGCGCCGGGCTTAAAGTTGCCCGCTCTGGGTGTATAAGACTGCCAGGTGAGTTCCCCAAAAAGCGAAAACGCGCCGTTGGCTGTTTTTAGCGAGAACGGCGTCATGGTTATTCCCACTTCGCCTATCCAGCTTGCATTGGAACGGTACGAGCGTTCTTCCCCGTCATAGCGTAGCGAGGGCGCGCCCATGGTAAAGGCAGGCCCGGCGAAGATGCGGAAATGCTTGTTTAGGGCCAGAGACAGGGTCAGGGCGCTGCGAAAGATGCCGAGCGTTCCGTCCCAGGCCGGGCGGAATTCCAGAGAGGGATTTATGTCACGGCCAAAGGCTCTGACGCTGAACTCAAAGCCGGCAAGGCCGGATACTCCCCTAAAGGGGCCGCTGCCGTTTATTGAACCCAGAACCGGGGCAAGGGCAAGGGTCATGCTGACGCGGCTTTCCCCGCTGCTGTCTTTTGCGGCATTGCTTTTTGCGCCGCCGCTTTCCACATTGCTGCCCCCTCCGCCGCCCTGGGGAAGTCCGGGCCGTATCCAGGAAACCTGTTCTCCGTTTTGGAGCGGGGGCAGCGCCCTACCCGCGCCTATGCAGGTTCTGCGCCAGTAGCTTTCGCTTAACGACGAGACAATCACCCCGGTTTTTGGCCCCTCAGACGCAGAATGAATAAACTGGCCTTCGCCTACATAGATACCCACATGGGAAACACCGCCGGTGGTATTAAAAAAAACAAGGTCCCCCGGCACGCAGGAAGCTACGGCTATTTTTTCGGTCCAGCGGTAAATGCCGTCTACAGTCCGGGGCGGCTTGATTCCCAGGGCATCGTCAAAGCTCCGGTACACAAAGCCCGAACAATCCATGCCCTGCCTGTCTATGCCGCCATAACGGTAGGGAACGCCGTGGTACTGTCCCGCCGCCTCAAGAATCAGGGAACGGGCGTCGGCGGCGCTCATTCCCGTAACAGGGACTGCCGCAAAAAGGCCGGAGAATGGCGCCGCGAAAAACCAGAACAGCGCAAGGAGGACGCCCCGCCCCGGAAAGCAATATTGTGTTCTCTTCATTATAGTGTCTCTGTTAGATTCATGTTTGCTTTTATTTTCGGCTGATTCGGTCTTTTTCATCAGAAACTAAACATCGGCTCAGGCCCTTTTTATACTCCATAGATTTGAGTTTGTCAGGTGTGGAATTAATTAATTCCTTACCTGGCAAACACTTATAATCGGAATTCTCTGACAATTTCAAATTGTCAGAGAATAAGAAGCGCGGCAGAAAACGCCGGGTCATCAGGCGCGGGGCTGTCCATGGCACGGGACTATCCGGGACGCCGCTGAAACAGTTAGCCCGCGGGCCGCCGCAAAAGGGCGGCTTTAAGGACTTCAATATCGGCCTCGGTTCCGGGGCCTCCGGGGAGCAGTTCCTCCAAAACCGCGTCAAGTTCAAAGGGCCTTCGGGCAACATGTTCGGGATAGTGGGCGTCAGACGACGTTATCCGGGGATAGCCCAGGGTATCAATAAGAGCCCCGTCGCCAGAGGGCAGAAAAAACCGGGGCGGGATACGGGTACATTCCACCGCTGTCCAGGGGCCCTGTACCACTACCCCAAACTGGCTTGTCATGGAAAATGCCGGCCGGTCAATATGGGCGGGAATGACAAGACCGCCGTATTCCTCTGCCCTGGGCCCCAGCCGGTCTATGCTTAAATCTATGGCGTTGGAAAGAAAGTATTCAACTTCGCCTTCGATATTATCGTCTTCGTCAACATAGACCTGATCGCCTGTTTTTTCGGGGTCATTGGGAAAGGGGGTAAGTATGCTGTACACATATTCACCAAAGGAAAGGGCCGCCTCAAGACAGGTAAAGAGGCAGAGCACATGTATTTCTTCCTGGGTTGTGGCTTCGAGACCGAATATGGGAACTATGCCAAGCCTTGCGCAGTGTTTGGCAAAGGCGGGGCAGTTGAGGGCCGAATTATGATCGGTCAGGGCCAGCGCCTTGATTCCCTTTTCTCCGGCAAGGGCGGCCAGAACTCCCGGAGAGAGATCCAGGGAGCCGCAGGGAGACAGACAGGAATGATTGTGCAGATCGGCAAGGAGGGACATGGGGCTTTCAGGCTTCCTGGTGAAGCATGGCGTATAATTTTCCCGAAACCGTATACTGGCTTTCCCGGGTACGGTATACCGCTATGCCTTCTTCCCGGGCGGACTCGGTCATATCATCGGGAATGGGCCTGTTATTGCAGATAAAGATTACCGATACATTGACCAGCGTAGCAACGGCAACGGTATTCTTGTGGGCCTGAATGGTAATGAGGGCGCCGCCCTCTTTGGCGTTGGCCATAACATCGGAAAGCAGATCCGAGGTATAGGCGCCCTCCAGGGGGGTATCTTCAAATTCATCCTGTATTGCTTCGGCGTTCAGGGCCTTTGCCGCTTCCCGTATGGTCATGCCGGGTTCTCCTGGGGCGTGCGGCGGTATACCGTGGACTGTACGGTGGTTCCCTTTCCTTTTGCCGATTCAATGGTGAATTCATCGGAGACCCGTTTGGTATTGGCAAGCCCCATGCCCGCCCCAAAACCCAGGGAACGAATCCACTCATTGGCGGTGGACCAGCCTTCCTGGAGGGCTACTTCTACATCGTCGATTCCCGGCCCCGTATCCTGGGCAATAATGGTAATACGGTCAGGGGTTATGGTGCAGCTTATGGTTCCCCCCAGAGAGTGTACCACCTGGTTTATTTCAAGTTCGTAGCTGGCTATGGCGACACGCCGTATTATCCCCGGATCAATGTTCTGGGCCTTGAGGGCCTTTTTTATCTCTGTCGAAGCGTGCCCGGCAAGTTCAAAATCATAACGAACAGTAACAAATTGAAGATCAATAACCCCGTCTGTGGCTGCCACGGGACTCCGGTGGCTTTTTTCAAGTTTGAGGACTTCCCGGTTCATCTCGACCAGCAGGGTCTTAATCACATCGTTGGAAGTAAGTATGCCCACCAGTTCCTGGTTTTTGTTCAGCACCGGAAAACGCCCGTAGTGAAATTTATTAAGATAGCTTATGGCAAATGAAAGGGGCATGTCATCTTCCAGCACTATCACGTCCCTGGTCATATGCTTTTCGACAGGATCGTTAATATACCCCTTGTCCAGGGCGGTAACAATATTGTCGATGGATACTATACCCACAAGCCTGACATCTTCGAGAATGGGAATTCCGGTTATGTAATTTTCCCGCATCACGGCCTGCACATGCCGCAGCGTATCGCTCTTTTTGGCCGTAATAACCGCGCTGGTCATAACATCCTTGATTTTAAGACGGTAAATCAGTTCCAGCACAACCGAGGGCGAATCCACGGTACTTATGGGAATATCCTGATGAATCACATTCGTGTCGCTCATGTTTTTTATACTCCATAGATTTGAGTTTGTCAGGTGTGGAATTAGTTAATTCCTTACCTGACAAACACTTAAAATCGGAATTCTCTGACAATTTCAAATTGTCAGAGAATAGCCCTTCCCGGGGAACGGCTCATCTCCCAGTACATGCCGTTCAATAAGTTCGACTACCCCGTCTTCATCATTGGTCTTTGGAACTATTGTAGATGCAAGTTCTTTTATCCGTTCTTCGCCGTTGGGCATTGCCGCGGAATATCCCGCCCAGAGGATCATGGCCTCGTCGTTCATCGAATCACCTATGGCAAGCACTTCTTCCCGGTTCGCGCCCAGAATCCCGGCTATGCAGGCGAGGGCGCTGCCCTTGTCGGTATTGGGCGCCTGGAGTTCAAGAAAATACGGCTTACTGGTAAACAGGGTAACTTCGCCGCCGAGGTAGGTACGCAGTATGCTCTCAAGGGGCTTGAGCAGCATAGGGTCTCCGGGAACGAGCAGCTTTATGCAGCCCTGCTCAAGCAAGGCTCTAAAATTGTCCGGTATGACCTGACGAAGCCCGGTAAGTTTCTGGTCGTAATCGGCAAATTCATTTGACCTTGAAACATATATGGTATTGTCTTCGTATACCTGCAGGGCAAAGCCTTCCGCGTCGGCAAGCTCATAGGCCACCACGGCTGTCCGGGCGGCAAGCCGCGTTTCGCGGATGATTTTTCCCGTATGGCTTTCCAGTATCAGCGCCCCGTTATTGGACACCAGGTATCCGGGCTTTTTATTCATCCCCAGGGCAAGAGAAAACTTTTCCATGGCCCCGGGAACCCGGCCCGAAGCAAGGACCAGGGTAATGCCCGATTCCTGGACCTTTTTTAACGCGTTCTTGGTCCGGGAAGAAATTGTTAAATCAGAACGGAGCAGCGTATCATCCAGATCCAGGGCGAGTATTTTAAATTTAGGACGGATATCCATGCAATTCTCCTTCCTCGTCTCTTCTATAGAGAATAACCCCTTGCTTCAGGCTATTCAATAGCAAATCTTCGATGTATAGTACTGTAGTATGGGACGAGTATACGTTTTTGTAAACCAAAAAGGAGGGGTGGGCAAGACCACCTCGGCCATAAATCTCGGCGCCTATATTGCCGAAGCGGGAAAATCGGTGCTTTTGGTTGATTTTGACTCCCAGGCCAACCTTTCCGGCGGCGTAGGGGTAGAAAATGCCCGGCCGGGCGTCTATGAACTCATCTCCGGAAGTATTCCCATTGACCAGGTCATACGGCAGACCGCCATACCCCGGCTTTCGGTAATCCCGGCCAGCATAGACCTTTCCGGCGCCGCCGTGGAACTCATCGAACAGGAAGAACGGGATTTTTTCCTTAAAAAGGCCCTGGAACCGGTGCGGAAGCGCTACGACTATATCCTTATTGACTGCCCGCCTTCTCTGGGAGTCCTTACCCTTAACGGCCTTGTGGCCGCCGACGCGGTATTGATACCCATGCAGTGCGAATATTTTGCCATGGAAGGACTTTCCCTGCTCATACAGACCGTTAGACGTATCCAGAAAAACCTTAACCCCGGCCTCCGTATCGGAGGAATCTTTTTTACCATGTACGACCAGCGTACCCGGCTGGCCCAGGAAGTGGTAAAACAGGTAAGCGTGTATTTTAAGGACCGGGTATTCAGAACCATCATACCCCGTAATGTCAGACTCTCCGAGGCGCCCTCTCATGGCCTGGCCATATCCCAGTACGACCCGTCAAGTTCGGGCGCTCAGAGTTACAGAAGCCTTGCCAAAGAGGTGATAGAACGTGGCGCCTAAACACGGCCTGGGAAGGGGCCTGAATGCCCTCCTTCCCCTGGAAGAAGAACCTGAACAGTCCAAAGGAAGCGAACTGCTCATTCCGCTGGACAAGCTCAGGGCCAACCCCGACCAGCCCCGCAGTCATTTTGAAGAAGAATCCCTCAAGGAACTGGCCGATTCGATACGGGAACACGGAGTACTGCAGCCCATCATAGCCGAGGATTCTGGCGACGGAACCTATCTCATCATCGCAGGCGAAAGGCGGAGCCGCGCCGCCGCCATGGCCGGTCTTACAAAAATCCCGGCCCTCTTGCGAAAGTACTCGGACAACAAACGCCTTGCCGTGGCGCTCATAGAAAACATTCAGCGGGAAAACCTCAACCCTATGGAAGAAGCCAGGGCCTACAAAAAACTTATGACCCTTACCGGCCTGTCCCAGGACGAACTGGCCCTCCAGGTCGGAAAAAACCGCTCCACCGTGGCCAATGCCCTGAGACTGCTAAAACTGCCTGACCATATTCAAACCGCATTAGAAGAAGAAAAACTGACCCCCGGCCATGCCAGGGCCATACTTTCAGTTGCCGACACCGGGGCCCAAAAAAAGCTCTTTACCGAAATCATCACCAGGGGCCTTTCGGTCCGGGAAAGCGAAAAACGGGCCGGAGCGTATAACGCCGCCCCCCCCAAAGCCCCGCCGTCAGCGCCCCCCCGGAAAAAAGACGGCGACTTACAGGCCATGGAAAATGATTTTATTGAGGCCCTGGGAACCAAGGTGGTCATTCAGGGAGACTTTAACCGGGGAACGCTCCGCATTGATTATTATTCTATGGAAGATCTTGAACGCTTGTATCAGATCATTATGCGAAAAGAGTAAGGAACTATCCGGCGTTTGCTTCTTCTTTTTGCCTGTCCTCAAACAACAGCTCCCAGTACCCCACATCAAGCCACTGCTTAAATTTATAGCCCACCTTATGAAACTGGCCCGCCTTTTGAAAGCCGAATTTTTCATGGAGCCCTACACTCGCCGCGTTGGGCATGGTGATAATGGAAAGCAGGACCCTGATCTCCATCTTCCGCGCGGCAGCGATAAGGCTTTCGAGCAGGCCCTTGCCTATGCCCCTGCCTTCACAGCCCGCCTTGAGATAGATTGAATCTTCGGCAGTATAGCGGTAGGCCACGCGCTCGTGGTAACGGTGGATATAGGCATAGCCCAGAATATCCCCGTTTTCTTCCCACACCATCCAGGGATAGCTCCCGGCCACATTCTGTATGCGCCCGGCCATATCACCGGCGGAGAGCGGGACTTCTTCAAAAGTGGCAGGCGAATTCTCAATATAATAATTATAAATAGAAACAATGGCCCCCGCGTCGCCGGGCCGCACCGGTCGTATCATGGCATACTCCTGGAAAATCCATAGCATACTCATAAAAAAATAACAAGCGTAATTGACATGACATTTTGGGCGGGTGTAAAACAAAGGGCCGCTAAACCCACAGATTTGAGCGGCCCCTAAACCTATCGGCAGTCTGCCGGCCTTTAACCCTGCAGGTCCACCAGCGAGGCTGTTTCGGTAGCGAAGGAACCGCGCCGGGCAGCGGCGTAGGGATTGGCCCTGAGGCTCTTGATTTCTGAACGTATTTCGGCCATGCGTTTGGAAAGCAGTTCCTTGTTCCGCCCGGAACGGACTATGGCTTCTGCCTTGAGTTCTTCCAGGGCCGCTTTGAGAACCGGCACCTCGGCTTCCTTTTCGGGGAAACTTGAACGGTACATATCCTCAAGGGGATTTATTACCTTCTGAATAGAAAAAATATCCGCTACTATTTGTTCTTCGAGTTCCACATGGGCGAGAAGTTCCTCCGCGGAGCCCTTTTCTATTACGTCCTTCTGCTTGTCCAGGGCGCTGAGGTAGTCCCTGAACCGGTCCCGCTGTTTGGTCAGCAGTTCCCTGAAGCGTTTAATTACCGCGACACGCCGGGATAATTCATCGGAGGAAATTTCAGTTTGTACCATTTCGTCAACCGTCGCAACCATTGTATGCCTCCTAGCCGGCAATGTTAATCCCTTCCGCGGGCCGGGCAAGGGCGTCGGCCTGGGTCCGGGAGATAGCTTCATTCCAGGCGCCCCGGAGTTCGTCCATCATATTCCGCACAGTCTGGACCTTCCGGTGGTCCTGGGAAATATTTCCTTCGAGCAGTTCCTGGTTAAACCAGGTATACAGGGAAAAAAGATTTTGCGAGATTTCGCCGCCCTGCTCAAAATCCAGGGACACCATGAGTTCTGTGATGATTTCCTGGGTTTTAAGTATGGCCTTGTTGATAGGTTCGATACGGCCAGGGTCTTTCTTTTCTCCGGCGTTAAGTTTTAAGAGTTCAACACCCTGGTCAAGCTGCCGTACCGCTTCATCATAGAGCATGATGATAAGCTGGCCCTGGCTTGCCGTTTTGATTCGCGTTTCTTTATAGGCCGTTAATCCATTTGTGTATGCCACAGTCCCCTCCTGTACCTTTGGACGCATGGAACCCCGGACTGAAATTCCAGAATCCCCCTTATATTTTTCGGCACGGAAAAAAATAATCTTGAGTGCTTTTTTTGCCCCCCCTGACGCCGCCCCGGTAGAAGGCCGGGCCACTAGTGTTCCGGCACGATTAAACTTGTGGATTTGGGCGCATCCGGCGCAAGCGCCGGACCGGGCTATCCGCTCCAATTCCTGCGGAATTTCCGCTTCTATCCCTTGCGCTGTGCTGTACGATACGGTTTTCCGCCAGAAAGAAAAACCGTATTTTCATAGCTGCCGGGATACTAGCCCAATCCGATGGCAAGCCAGACGACTGGCCCAATCCGGCGGCAAGCCGGGCTGACCGGCCCGTTCCTTGTTTTCGCTGCTCTTCTTTGTCTCCGCTGCTTTTATAG
>JAIRTD010000193.1 GCA_031255115.1 Spirochaetaceae bacterium
GTCTTTTGGTGGAGGAGCCCCGGAACGGTTCAGAAAGCATATATCCGAATGACATAACAATAAAGTAACAAACAAAAACGTACCTGTCAACATTCCGCAAGAGAGAAGGCGAGGTTCCCTAAAACCATAATTTTATATGCGCTCGCCCTGGGGGAAGATTTTCTATCTTCGCCAATAGTCCCGCCTGAAAAGAACGAATACCGTCCACATCTCAAGCCGTCCCGCGATCATCACAAAGGAAAAGAGCCACTTGACCGGGTCCGTAAAGCCTCCGTAATTGTGCAGGGGGCCGGCCGCGCCAAATCCGGCGCCAACGTTGCCGGTGATTGAAAGGGCGGCGCTGAACGAGGAAAAGACATCCACCCCCGAGGCGGCGGTCAGAAAGGTTACGGCGGCAATGATCATGGCGTACAAAAAAACAAAACCGGCTGTGCCGTAGACCACGTCTTTCCGGCCGACCCGTTTGTTAAGCTGCACGCTGAATACGCCGCTGGGATACATGACGCGCCGCAGTTCGTTGCCCATCTGTTTCCAAAGGACAACATGGCGGATCACCTTGATGCCCCCGGCGGTGGAGCCTGAACAGCCTCCGATAAACACAAGGCCAAAGAGCGCCATCCGGGCAAGGCCCGGCCAGTTTTCGTAGTTGGCAATGGCGGCGCCCGTGGTGGAAAGCATCGAGGCCGCCTGATAGGAAGCGTAACGGAAGGCCCTTCCCGGCGATTCGTAAACCGGAATCAGGGAAAGGCCGATTATCACCGAGGCCGCGAGAAAGATGCCAAGGTAAACCTTTGCTTCGGTATTGTCAATTAAATCGCGGGCCTTTCCCTGGAGGAGCCGGTAATAGAGATTGAAGTTAAGCCCCGCGAGAAGCATAAAAACGGTAGAAACAATATCAATAAAGGACGAATTGAAATAGGCGATGCCTTTGTTTTTGGTGCTTACCCCGCCGGAAGCCATGGTGGTAAGGCTGTGACAGAGGGCGTCGAACCAGTCCATGCCGCCTGAAAGATAGAGGACAAAGAGCACAAGGGTCAGTACGGAGTAGGCAAGCCAGAGAAGCTTTGCCGTAACCGTCACCTTGGGAGTTATCTTTTCCTTTTCCGGGCCCGGCGCTTCCGCCTTGATCAGCTGAAAGCCGCCCACGCCGAGCAGGGGCATAAGGGCTACGGAGATAAGCACAATCCCCATGCCGCCGAACCAGTGGGCCGCGCTGCGCCAGAGCAGCAGCGAGCGGGGCAGAGCCTCAACATCGCCGATGGTGGTGGCCCCGGTGGTAGCGAAGGTGCAGGCGCTTTCAAAAAGAGAATCGGTAAAACTGATTCCCCTGCCCGAAAGATAGAAGGGAAAGGCGCCGAGAAAACTCGCCAGCGCCCAGGTGGAGAAGACCAGAAAGTACCCGTCCCTGGCGTTGAGATTGAGTTTTTTCTTTCGCAGGGAAAGAAAGCACGGAAGGGCAATTGCCGCGGTGATCAGCGCGGGAAGCGCGATTGCCCTGATCATGACGGTTTCCCTGGCCGCGGCGGCCATTACCAGCGCCGGGAGCATGATTACCGCGACAATTCCTGGAAGCGCGGCAATCAGGCGGAGAAGAATCAACTGTTTTTTCAGTCTGTCCTGTTTCATCTTTCCGCCTCCGCGGAGGTTCATTCGTGCGCGGGTCCTAACGCCGCCAAAATTCGCGGGTAAAAATTACCAGCACGGCCTGAAGCTCAAGCCGCCCCAGGATCATCACAAAGCAAAGCCCCCATTTAACATAAGCGGGGTACGCGGGGAAGGCCGTAAAGGGGCCGAGCTTTCCAAGGCCCAGGCCGATATTCCCCAGGGAAAGAAGGGCGACGTTAAGCGAAACAAAGACATCTTTCCCCGTGCTGCTGACCAGAAGGGCCGCGGCAAAGAGGGTTACAAAATAGAGGAACACAAAGCCCGCTACTCCGTAGACCACTTCCTTTCCGCCGGGTTTTCCGTTCAGTTGAATACTGAAAACCCCCCGGGGAAAGATGTTCCGCTTCATCTCGTTGCCCGCCTGTTTCCAGAGAATAAAATGGCGTATAACTTTAATGCCGCCCGCGGCGGAACCGGAACAGCCGCCCAGGAACATAAGAAAAAAAATCAGGGCCCGGGCCGCCGGGGGCCAAAGGCCGTAATCGGCGTTAAAAAGACCGGTGGTGGTCAGGACGGAGGCGGTATTGAAAAAAGCATACCGCAGGGCGGTTTCCGGCGTGGGGCTTTGGGGAAGGATAGACGCGGCCAGGATAATCACCGAAACAAGGATGATGACACCGTAGGCCCTGAGTTCGCTGCTACGAAGGGCCTCCCGCGGTTTTCCCCGCAGGGCCTGGCAGAGAAGCGTAAAATTGCACCCCGCAAGAAGCATAAAAACGGCGCAGACCCATTCGACGCCGGGGGAACGGTAATAGGCGATGCTTTCATTCCGGGAGCTGAAACCGCCGGTTGCCATGGTCGAAAAAGAATGAACCGCCGCGTCAAACCAGCCCATGCCAAAGGCCGCGAGAAGGACGATCTGCGCCGCGGTAAGGGTGATGTAAAGCAGCCAGAGCGCGCGGGCGCCGCCGGTGAAACCGGGAGCAATTTTGTCCGTTCCAGGCCCCGGCGTTTCCGTCCCCGGCAGCCGGAAA
>JAIRTD010000002.1 GCA_031255115.1 Spirochaetaceae bacterium
TATCGGGTTATTCCCCGCGTAGTGGTACACATGGAGATTCACATAGTTATATACCCCGCCCATTCCAGGAAGGTTCCCGTTCCGCTCCTCTATCCACGTCTCCCCGTACGGCGTGTACTCTATACGCTCATACCGGTACCCGCCTGCGGAGTCACACGCCCCGAACCCGTAGTCCGTCGAGTACATCCTCATATTTGTTTTAGAGACGTTCATAACGACTCCTCTTTTTCTTCCGCTACCCCTGCCGGCGTATCAGTTGGCGGGGGTGGAGGCTTGCTCTTCCGGCGGCGTTGTTTTTAACCGGCCAGTTCTACCCGGTCGCGGCCCATTTCTTTGGCTTTGCGGAGGGCGTCGTCGGCAACTATCATGAGGCCTTCGCGGTTTTTAGCGTGGGTCGGGGCTATGGCTATGCCTATGCTGGTTCTGATTCTGAGGGCCACCAGTTCGTTGGATTTTTTTCCGTTGGGAACCTTGACCCGGTTTTCAGAGATTCCCTGGCGTATGTCTTCGGCCAGGGCCCGGGCTTCCCGTTTGTCCGTATCGGGGAGCAGCACGGCAAATTCGTCGCCTGAGAGCCGGGCGGCTATGTCTCCGGGGCGGAGATTGCTCCGTATGATTTCGGCGGCCGAGAGAATCACCTTGTCTCCGGCGCCAGTGCCGAAGCGGTTGTTGATTTCGTGTATATGGTCAAGGTCCATCATCATGAGGGCCAGTTTCCGCAGGCCGACCGAGCTGTGATCAAAACGGTCTTTGATCGATTCCTCAAGGAAGCGTCTGTTGTAAAGGCCGGTGAGTTCGTCGGTGATGGCTCTGCGCCGGGCGTTCTCACCCCAGCGCATGAGATCGTTAAGGTGTTTGGAACTCTGGTCAAGCCACATATTCTGCACCGAACTTATGGCCTTAAGCAGCTTGACTCCTATCATGGGGTGTTCAAAGACAATGCGGTAAAAATCAATACCCTGCAGTACCATGAGATCAGAATCTTCCCTGGCAACCAGGGTGGCGGAACGGGGTTCGTCGGCGATAATGGACATTTCTCCAAGAAAATCACCGGGGCTAATATTAAACATCCAGCGCCGGGTTCCGTCGGACTGGGACATAAAGGCGCGGAAACTTCCCGAAAGAAGTATAAACATATCTCCGCCCCGGTCGCCTTCAGAAAAAAGAACGGCGTTCTTTTTAATGTGGGTGCGTTCCAGAAAAGCGGTTACGGCATTGTATTCAAGCTGGCTCAGATCGGCAAAGAGGGGAGACTTGAGCAGGGCGGGATCGTTAATGGGAATTCTTACGGCCTCGCTCATGGCTGTTTCTCCGCCTTTTTATACCGTACAATTTTGTTGCCGCCATTCTTCCAGGTATCAAGCAGGAGGCCATAGTTACCCTGAAAAAGCACGTCCCATACAGGCCCGTCTTCGGGCCACAGGGCATAGGAGAGTGTACAGGAGAAGGGAAAGGCCGCAAGGTTCCCTTTGGCGGGAACAGGGTCCAGGGAAGAAATGGCGTTGTAGAGTTCGTGGACTATTTTTTCGGCCGAAGAAGCGCCGCACTTGTTGATAAGCAGCCCGGCTTCGTTGCTCTTAAAACGCAGCGCCCAGCCCCTGCCTATGCGGCGGTTGATATTCTTGAGTATCATGGCAATACGCACCATGGCTTCGTCTCCGGCGGCATGGCCCCGGGAATCAACGAGAATTTTAAAGCGGTCAGGCTTGATCATGATGAGGGCCGTAGGGTCTTCGAGAATGCGGTTGATTTCGTCAAAAAGAAAAGACTGCTTCCAGAGCCCTGTACCCGGATCTTCGTAGGCCTGGCGGCGGAGTTCCTGAATCCAGGAAGTGTTTTCGACATAAATTTTTTGGGTTGACTTAATGCGGGAGGTAATCATCACAATGGAATTGAGGAGTATCCGCGCCACAATATTGGGCGACTCGACCGCCAGGGTATCCATGGAGAGCCCGACGCCGGGAAAAACAACCAGTTCCGAATCGCAGGTAGCGCAGGCAGAGGCGTCATACACGCCGCGGCGGGCAAAGTCAAAGTCCCCTATGGAATCTCCGCCCTCGTACTGGGCCATTTCGTCTTCGCCGCCGTCCGGCCGGGACTTAAAAACCCGTATGCCCCCTGACTGGAGCAGATAAAAGCGGTCGGCTTTTTCCCCGGCGGAAAAAAGCCTGCCCCCTGAGCGGAGCTGCAGCACGCCGGAACGGGAATAAATATAGGCAAGCTCGTTTTCCAGCATGGTAGAGAATAGTTCTGTCTGTCCTATCGATGTGGTGTCCAGCATAGAAAACCAGTATACCTAAAAAGAACCGGCGAATCTATAGATGATAAACGCAACCAGGGGTAAGGTTACTGCCGAAAACAGGGTAGAGAGAAAAATCAGGGCGCCTGATTCATGGCTGTCTCCGTCAAAAGCCGAAGTAATCAGGGAACTACTGGCCGCCACAGGCATGGCGGCGACAAGCACGGGCAGCACCAGGGCGGCGCCCCGGAGCCCGGCGAAGTATAAAAGCAGGGCAATGACCAGGGGCATGAGCAGGGTCCGCGCCAGAACCGTAACATAAATCTGCCACCTGCCCATAAGCGCGCGCCTGGTGGTTCCGGCAAGATTTATACCGATAACCAAAATTGAAAGCGGGCTGGTCATGGATCCGGCCATTTCAAAGACCTGGTAAAGCACAGTGGGCAGGGGAATCGAAAGCAAAAACAGGACAAAGCCGATTAGCGTGGCAATGATACAGGGGCTTAAAAAAGTCTTGTACGACAGGACAAAAGAACCGCTCTGCTTTCTCGTGATAAGCCAGGCGCCCAGAGAATAGGCAAAAAGATAAAAGGGAATATTGTATATAGTAAGTTGAAAAAGATATTCCCTGCCCATGACCATTTCTACCATGGGAATCCCTATAAACGCGCAATTCGAAAATATCAGGGCGTAACGGTGCAA
>JAIRTD010000208.1 GCA_031255115.1 Spirochaetaceae bacterium
GGACAGGGCGGACAATAAAGGAGGCGCATTTGGAAGGCCACTGGCTTTGGCCATCGGTATGGAGGATTAGGGCGGCATGCCGGTCCCCGCTTTCGATTGACGACCACAGAGAATATAGACCAAAAGGACCCGAAGCGTAGAGCTCTCTTAATTCATCCGCGCCGGGGAGGAACCAGCCGCCTCCACCATTGTAATCCGCGGCAAGCTGGGCCGCCTTTTTATTCGACGGGGTATCGCTTAATTCGCCGGCCCGGTTTAAGGCGGCGAGTATGGCCTGGGTGTTGGCGTATCCTGAACCGATGCCGTAATTGTATGTCCCGGTATAGATTCCGTCCAAACCCCATTGGGCTGTTCCCAGATCAGGGCCGGCCTCAAGATAGTGGCAGAGTTCCCCGTTGACGTAGAATCGCGGCCCTTTGTAAAAGATTGTTCCCCCGCCGGGACCGGAATCGCCGAGACTACGGGTGGGACTGCCTGAAACTTCTACGACCGCCGCCTTGACCGTAACTTTCGCCGTGCCTGATACCGTGGATACACTCCCCGCGTAGGTATAGGTATTGGTCAGTTCCACATAATAGGTACGGTACCCTGCGGCAGAGGTATTCGGTGAGAAGGAAAAGACGTTGGGCACGGAAAGATTATCAGGAGCTGTTTCATCATACCTGGTTCCGCTTTCGTCTTCGTAATACCACTGATATTCATAAGTATTGACCCAGCCCGTCCCAAACCAGGCGGCAAAATCGTCCGCAAGGGAGGGGTTACTATTTACTTCAACCTGGAGGGTTATGAGATCGCCAATATCGGCATATACATCTTTGGTCCCCGCCGCCGCCGCTCCCCAGGGCGCGAGAAAATCATCCGCCTTCATCGTAAGGGATACAAAATTTGTCCGCCCCGCCTGTATGTCCAGATCCTTGACCCAGGCTTCCCCGGCGCAAGATAAAGAAGCGGGATGCCAGGCCGTTACACTAATCCCCCAAAGGCCCGGTTCGAGGTCAATCGTTATCACTCTTTCCCTGGTACGGGGAATGGAGATTGAAGTGGAACCGGAAAAATAAATTTCGTATTCCATGTCCGAAGTTATTTCTCCGGGTAAATGGACGCCGTCCACATCGGACCCAAGGGCGCGCCCCAATGCCGCGAAGTTCTCCGTTCCGGCGTCCGGCGTTGATGCTCCCGGAAGGGCGATGACAAGGGAGCCTTTGTCGTTTCTCCAGCCCGGGGGAAGATCGCAGGCCGCGGCCAGCAGCATAAGTATTACAAAATATTTTGCCATATTCGCTCCTTTTGTTTGTAAGTATGCTGCCACAGTGCCCCAAAATCACCCTCGAAATTTAAGGGGTCAGGCAAAAAAAGGAGAAAATCGTGCTTTTTTAGAACAGGCGAGCTTACTTTTTAAGAGAATTCCGGTAAAATCTTGCTAATTCCACTGGAGGCCGAAATATGAGCTCTTCGATACTTGTGGAGAACGAACAAAAACGCCTTTCCCTCAGCCTGCCCTGGCTCTGCTGTTTTGCCCTGTTTACCGCCTGGCAGGTCGGCGTATTCAGCTACTCAGGCGCGGCCCTGGCGGTAACAGGCCGTCTGCCCCTGGGCATAGACGCCGAAAATCTCACCCCCCTTATCTCGCTGGGATATGTTTTTTCTATTATTTGGATGCTGGTTTTCCCCGCGCGCATTGTCTGGGCGGAGCGCATCATGGCGGGGACGGCCCTGCTTTCGACCCTGGCCCTGTACCTGCCCCTTTCCCGGGGAACAACGGCGGCGTTCTTCCTCATCCAGTTGTTTTGCTGCTGCGTGATGATAGGTTTTGAAACCGCCATCATTGTGGGGCTTTTTAGCGAGGCAAGCGCCGTCAAGCACCTGCTTGTAGCCTACGGCCTTATTTTTATCCCCGCCGCGCTGATGCAGGCCGAGTTTTTTGCAGTCCCCTATTGGGTGTTCCAGCACTTTAACGCGGCGGCCCTTGTCCTGCAGCTCCTCTTTTACTGGAAACTGCCCGCCGGGGTATGGCCTCGTTATGCGCAGGCAAAAAGCCCCCTCTCCTGCCCCAAACGCCTCTTTGCGGGGCTCTTTGCCCTGTGTTTTCTGGGGAATATCGTGTTTTCCTTTGGCATTTCCGCTGCTGAGGGGGTAGCGCACGGCGTATTTGTCTTTTATGTTTCCTCTTCGGCCTTTGCCATAAGCGGCTATGCCCTATTGCGGCGGCTGGGCCTTTCTCCCCTCCGTTACGCCTCCATCTCGGTGATGGTGTCCGTGGCGGGCTTTATACTTGCCATTGTAGCCCTGTACATACCCGCCCTGGCCCTGCTTTCCTGTGTTCTGCTCGGCCCCGGCACCGCCGTCTGTATTTTAATCCCCTATTACGGGGTGGTGATGACCAAGCGTTATCCTTCACGGCTTATCGCCCCGCTTATCATCGGGATTTCCTTTGCCGCCTCAGTGCTGCTTCTCGCCTGGTTAATCGAAGCGTTCCGGGCAAATACGACCCTCCTGTATACGCTCTACCTTGCCATTGCCGTGGCAATGGCGGTTTTGTACCTGGCGCTGGAACCCTACCTCCTGTACTCCTTCCGGGGACGGCCCCTCATCAGCGACGAAGAAATCGCCGGTATCGCCCGGACCGAAGCGCCCCTTTCGGACAGGCAGCGAAACCTCATCGCAGGCGCCTTTGACAGGCTCTCCGTTAAAGAACTGGCCATTGCCGAACTTCTGATGCAGGGTTTTAAATATGAAGTTATCTGCGCGCGCCTGGGTATCAGCAAGAACACCGCGTACTGGTACCGCAGACAGTTATTCGACAAGCTCCAGATAGGCTCGCTGCAGGAACTCTTTGCCCTGGCAGAAAAGCGCGGACAGGGAGAAGCCGCTTATACAGCGCCGGAAAATCGCCGCGAATGAAGCTCCCGGCCGCAAGGCGGGGTATTAGACCCCACCGCGAATAAGGCCATTCATAAAATAAACGGCTTTATGGGCGGATATTGACCGCCGAACCTTGTCCGTAAGCTGAAATTTCCGAATAACACCTGTAAAAAACCCCCGGATTCTCCAAAAAACCCTTAAATAAAAAATTTTTTACACCATTAGGGTGTATTTCGTTCCAAAGACTTCCATAAAATGCTAAGGTACGGAGGTATGTCATGAGCGCCGTTAGTTTCAAAATAGATTCCAACATTATCGAACGCCGGGAAGGAGAACCATTGATTTTTAAGGCCCGGGAAACAGCATCTTACTATCAAAGCGCGGCCGGAGTGGGCAGCGCGGTCCTTGATCATACAGGGCATATCCTGCAAGATTCCATTTGCGGAGAAAGATGCCCTTTTCGGGAGGTCTGCCTGCACTGGCACCATGATGAAGCGCCGCTTTCCGCCCAGGCCCGGCGCCGGAAAACAAAGAGCGAAATCAGCGCCGCCTACCCCTGCGCGTCGATAAATACGGACTACCTCATCAAGGCCAGGGAAAACGGCGGGGCGTACATTTTTACCTGCAGGGCCGGCTTGGTACACTGGACCAGCCCCCTGCACCGCAACGGCCGTCTCTACGGCGCCCTTATCGCCGGCAAGGTGTTGGGCGGGACGCGCGAAGAGGCCGCCAAAAATATATGCGCGGTGAGCGGCGGCGGACTTTCCGTTGCCGAGGCCCTGGACCTTTTAAAGCATATCCCGGAAAAAACCCATGCCGAAGTAAAAGCCCTGGCCCGGGTACTCCTTGTCTGCGCGGACCAGGTATCAAAGTACGCCGGTATTCCGCACGATACACGGCAGGCCGCGGCCAGGGAAAAGCCTGACGAAGTTCCCAGGGAGCCTGAAAATCCCGTATACCCCTTTGACAAGGAAAAACTGCTCCTTGCCGCCCTGAGGAGGGGGGATATCGAAACCGGGCGGAAATTCCTCAACGAACTGGTTAAAGAATTTTTTTCCGAACCAAAAATCTCAACCCCTGTCCAGCACAGAGCCGTAGAACTGGTAACCCTGCTTTCCAGGGCCGCCATGAGTAATTCCGAAACGGATAACGTCGATATTCTTGCGGCTAACGACCGCTGCCTTCAATATATCCGGGACGCCAAAGAACCTGAGGACATCGCCAATGTACTGCGTTACAGCCTGGAACGCATAGGCGGAAAAATCTTCTCCTTTAGGGGCCTGCGCCACGCTTCGGCGCTGAGACGGGCAGAACGGTTCATTTGGGAAAACTATACCCGGAAAATCAGCCTGCGGGAAATCGCCAAAGCGTCGGGACTGTCGGCGCCCTATTTTAGTACCATCTTTAAAAAGGAAATGGGCGAAAATCTTTCGAGCTACCTCAATTACCTGAGAGTAAACCGCGCCGCCGCCATACTGACAAAAACAAAACAGTCCCTCGACAGCATAGCCTTGTCCTGCGGGTTTGAAGATCAGAGCTGGTTCTCAAAAATATTCAAACTCCATACGGGAATGAGCCCGGGTAAATTCAGGGAACAGGGAAAGAGGGAAGGACTTTTTGATGACAGACAGAAAATCCGCTTCGGCGCTTAAATCAGGCGGAAAAACCAATCCACTTCTGCTTGAGGCGCTAAAAGAAGTAACAGCTTACGGACAGGCCACTGGAGCTCTGGTCTGCGTTATGGATGAAAATTTTTTGCCCATAGCGGAAATGTTCAGCGAAGTAATAGGCCAGGGAAACACCTGCCGCTACTGCCTTAAATACCTTGCCCGGCAGGGCGAAACAGAAGAAGGCTCCAAAAAAAATCCCTGCAATGAGCTGCATATCAACGCTATCAAAGAGTCCTATCGTTTTTCCGGCTCTTATATTTATACCTGCGACCTGGGCTTTATGTTCTGGACCAGCCCGCTCTTTTCCAACAGCCGCTTTGTCGGTTCCCTTTTGTGTTCGGGCTTTCTCGGCGTAGACAAGAGCGAAACCGTCGAAACCTTAAAGGAAGTGAGCCACGGAGAACTCAACGAAAAAGAACTGCTTGAGTATCTTTCCCGCTTTCCACGGGGAGAGCCCGAACATATCAAGGCCCTGGCGGAACTGCTCCTCATCATCGCCGAATCCCTTTCCAAGGAAAGCGAAGATTACCACGAAACCCTTAAAAGGCGGGCCCAGCAGCAGAGTTATATTTCGGAACAACTTGCGATACTAAAAAACCAGTACCCGCCCGGCGAACCTTCTCCCGGCTACCCTCTGGAAAAAGAAAAACTGCTCCTTGCCGCGCTGAGAAGGGGCGACGAAGAAGCGGGACGAAAAATACTCAACGAGCTGCTCGGCGTATTGTTCTTTACCAACCCGGACCAGTTCAAATCAATACAGTACCGGGCCATAGAACTCGTGGTACTCCTTTCCCGTGCGGCAATAAGCCCCGGCAACACCGAAGAAAACATTCTTGAGATAAACAACCAGTACCTCATGCGCATACAGGAAACCCAGAGCATAGAAGAATTAACCGATGTGCTCCATACAATACTGGAACGCATGACCGGACAGATTTTTTCGTTCCAGGGAATACGCCACGCGTCGGCCCTGCAGAAGGCCGAGTGGTTTATCTGGGAAAACTACACCAGAAAAATCAGCCTGCAGGAAATCGCCGAGGTATCGGGCCTTTCGGCGCCGTACTTCAGCACGGTATTCAAAATCGAAATGGGGGAGAACCTTTCGAATTATCTTAACCGGCTCAGGGTAGAAGAAGCAAGCCGCCTCCTTACAAGGACAAAAATGCCCATCAGCGACATTGCCGAGGCCTGCGGTTTCGGAGACCAGAGCTGGTTCTCCAAAATTTTCAAAAGTTTTACCGGCGTCAGTCCGGGAAAATTCAGGGAACAGGGGGGCGGGACCGTTTCAGAAATTTCAGAAGAGAATTTTTCCGAGAACTGCCGCGGTCTATTCAGGAAGTAGCGAATACGCACAGGAGGCATGCTATGAACCTGGCTCAGATTTCAGAACAGCTTGTATCAGGAGACGCGGCGGCGACTTCAGTCCTGGTGAACCGCGCTCTGGAAGAACACTACAGCGCGGAAGCCATAGTCAGACAGGGACTCATCGCCGGACTGGCATCGGCGGAAACCCGGTACCGGAACAGGGAAATGCTTATTCCCGAAATACGCATGACGGCCCGGGCCCTTAACCGGGGCATACGACACCTGCAGGCCGCCATAGACACATTGTATTCCCGAACCCTGGGAGTGGTTATTCTTGGAACAGTAGAAGGCGAATACGAGGACATTCACAAGAACCTGCTTGCCATCATGATGCGCTGCCTGGGTCTCAAAGTTTTTGACCTGGGCACCGGCGTGTCCCATACACTCTTTCTCGAAAAGGCCGCCCAGGAAAAAGCCGCCGTTATCTGCGTCAACGCCATGCATACCCTTAATCCCATCCCGATGAAAAATCTGGTACAGGGAGCAATAACCAGGGGCCTGCGAAAAAAAATAAAAATTATACTTTCGGGAACCCCCATCACCGAAGGCTTCTGCCGCAGCATAGGCGCGGACTTCTATGCCCCCGATGTAGAAAGCGCCGCCGAATACGCCGCTTCCTGCTACCAAAACCGCCGGAACTAACAAGCGCTTCTGTAAAGCTGTTCAAGAATTCCGCGGCGGCTTCTCAAATTTTACCACGGACCAACGCGGGAAAATTTATGCTTCGGTGTCTTCTTTACGAATTTCAAGCAGCTTCGCAAGCTGCCGTGAAATCTGACGCATTTGATCACTGGTCAGGACGCCTTTTTTTTCTCCCAGTTCTTTTTTGTCAATCGTTATCAATTTTTCTGTCATTACAAAACTGTCTCTCTTTAAGCCGTTTGTTTCATTGGAACTAATATAAACCCTTGTAGGTATATGGGACGATTCAAACGTAGTAAACAAACAAAGAATTACAGAGTCAAACAATTCCCCCGGGTTCGCTTGAACGATGACAACAGGTCGCGCCTTGCGGGAATATCCTTCATCACGAAGAGTCCAAATCTCACCACGATTCATTGATAACCTTTTTTGAAAGCCGGGTAACGAATTCGGTTGCTTCTTTTTCATCGCTGAATGCTTCTATGGTATCAGGAAGGGAACTTTCACGATTCGCGCCCGGCTGGGTGCCCGGCTGGGTATCACCCTCCGCATAATCAAAAATATTTATCGCTATTCTGGCCTTGCCCGCCGGAACTTGAGGCGGCAAGTCAACATAAATGCGGCGACTGTCAGGTATCTCAATAGTTTGTTCTATGATCATGATAAATCTCTATTATCCAAATATATACTAAAAACAAGGGAAACGCAACGGGGCGCATTGCCCCAAAAACCGTCATCGGAAAGCCCAGACCAGGCTGCCGCTAAGAATCGCCGCCGTTGGGACGGCTATCAGCGTAAAAGTTCTCCAGAAGCGCGAGCTTTTTTCGTATCTCGCCGATAAGTCCGACTGCTTCCTGTAAATTTCGGACATTTCGGAGAGCCGTTCCTGTAAGTCCTTCAACAAGCTCTCCCGCTCTGCTATTATGCTCTCGTAGCTCCCGATTAATTCCCCGCTCTCGATCAAGGTCTGTCGTAAGTCGTCCAATTGTTTCTGTTGCTCCACGGAGTTCGTGAGCGTATCTTGTATCAAGTTCTCTAATTCTGAGAGATCCCTGTCGAGAGAAGAAAAGTCCTGAGAGAAGGCAGCCCGCGGCAAAAGCAAGCAGAACAAAACGGCGGCGAAAAAGAAATGTGGTGATTTCATGCAAGGGGGTCCTCCTGTGTAAAAAGTATGAGGGGTTCTTCCTTATAATGTCAACCGCAAAAAAACAGGCTTAACTTTCTTTCTCTCTTGTGGTTATATAGTAGTGTTATGGTAGATAAATTATCTATTGATTTTTGGAATATGAATTGGGAGGATGTATGATTTTTAAGAGAAGCGCCGTAGTATTATGCCTGTTTTTTGTATTTGCTTTGTCAGGTTTTGCCGATCAGCCTGTGGGAGTGGATACCCTGACCGAACTCTACGCGCCCCTTTTTGCCGGACCGGGCGCCTTTGCCACTTCGCAGGGAGCGGCTACGGCAAGCAGCATCAATCCCGCCGCCGGCGGCGGAGCCCAGCTCATCAATTTTGACGCGGCGTATATGGCCCTTAACGGTATGGGAGACGAGGACGGTTTCGGCCACGCCGCGGCCCTTGGGGCGCTTTTTCCCACAAAATACGCCGTATTCGGCACTTCGCTGCGTTTTCTGACCAGCCCCTTTGACCGCTTTGACGTGGGGAATACTTTTGGCGGCAATGTCAATATAGCAAAGGAACTCTATCCGGGCATGAGCCTTGGCGCCGGTCTTAACTTTGGCTTTGGCGATGACTGGAGCCTCGCCCTTGACCTGGGTTTCAGGCACAACCTGGGCAGGCTTTGGCGTTTTAACAATGTTACCTGGGCCCTGGCCATTAAAAACCTCGGCAAAGCCTATCCCTTTCCGGCCTTTACGCCGGTGGCAGGCATTGCCCTGGATCTTCTAACCATTAAAGGTGAAGGCAAGACCGATCCGCTGCGGCTTAGGGGGGCGGCTGACTTAAGTTTTCCCGGCTGCACCACGCTGAGTACCAAATTCGGCCTTGAGCTTACCATAGCCGAACTCATCGTTCTTTCAAGTTCCCTTGGTTTTAATGTCCGTGAACTGATAGAGGACACGGCCCCGCCCTTGAGGCCCTCTGTCGGGCTCTTCCTCAAATTCGCTCTGGAAAACCCCGGCCGGGCCTTGCCTGACCAGGAAGCGGTGGACGGCGAACTTGCCCTGCGCATGGGCGCCAAACCCCTGCCCGCCGATATTTGGGGCATAGGGGCGGGAGTAAGCTGGACCATGGGGGTTCCTGACAGTACGGCTCCGGTAATTCTGGCAAACTATCCCGAGACCCAGTGGATTTCGCCTAACAACGACGGTCTCGCCGACGCGCTGGAATTCCCCATCAACATTAGCGACCAGCGTTATGTGGTGGAATGGACGTTTGAAATCCAGGATGAATCAGGAGAAACCGTACGGAGCTACCGGAACAAGGAAAGGCGGCCCGAAACCCAGGGTAAGGTACAGAATATTATCTCCCGGCTCAGCGATGTTAAATCAGGGGTGGATATTCCCGAAACCCTGCGCTGGGACGGCATACTCGACTCAGGGGCCCCCGCTCCTGACGGGCGTTATTTCTTTGTTATCAGCGCTGCGGATGACAACGGCAACAGGGCCTTTACCGGAAGCTACGAAGTGTACATTGATACCACCCCGCCTGAGATTGAACTGGACTCGCTTTCCGGTCAGGACAGGATCTTCTCCCCCGACGGCGACGGCAGCAAGGATGTGCTGCGGATAAGCCAGCGGGGTTCCGAAGAGGACAACTGGGACAGCGGCATCTACGACGCGTCGGGTGTCAAGGTAAAGAGCTTTGACATACACGGCGGCGAACCCAAAGACCTGAGCTGGGACGGAACCAATGACAGTGGGGACTTTGTTCCCGACGGAGTCTACTCCTACCGCGTCAGCGCCACCGACCGGGCAAAAAATACTTCCGGCGAGGTCATGGACAACATCATAGTCAGCACCATACAGCCTTCGGTGGGCCTCCCCATAGCGGAGGGTTTCTTTTCGCCTAACGGGGACGGGGTCAAGGATACCCTTGTCCTGCATCCGGCGGTTCCGGTAAGCGAGGGCATAGTCCAGTGGCTTGTAGAAGTAAAAGATGCTTCGGGCAATACCCTGCGCAGCGTGCGCGGTTCAGGGGAGCTTCCCCGGAACATAGACTTTGACGGTAAAACCGACTCAGGCGCGCTCCTTGCCGAGGGGAATTACCACGCCGCTCTTGCGGTAAGTTACCGTAACGGCTATGTCTCTAGGGCCCAGTCCCCTGACTTTACCCTGGATATTACCGCGCCTACCGCCGCCATACGGTCAGACTACAGCGCCTTTTCTCCCAACAATGACGGCAGCCAGGACACGATGGTTATCAGCCAGGAAGGCTCGGACGAAGCTGCCTGGACCGGAGAAGTACGCGACGCCGCCGGAAACAGCGTTGTAAGGACCTTCCGTTTTTCTGGCCGTCCCGCTTCCCGGATTGAATGGGACGGAAGGGACGACGGAGGCCGCCCTGTTCCGGACGGCAGCTATGAATACCTCCTCTCCGCCGTGGACGCGGCGGGCAATACGGGAAGATCAGGCGCGCTGCGCTTTGTCCTCAGTACCGCCGATACGCCGGTGATGATAAGCACCGACAGCAGGGCCTTTTCGCCTAACGGAGACGGATCCAGGGATACCATCAATATCCTGCCCCAGTTTCAGGTAAAGGAAGGGATACGTTCCTATACAGTAGACATACTCAACAGCGCGGACGAAGTTATACGGAGTTTTGAAGGAGGAAGCAGCGTGCCGGCCGGCATAAGCTGGAACGGCAGGAACAACGCCGGAACCCCCGCCCCGGACGGACTGTACAGCGCCCGCATACAACTGATCTACGCCATGGGCAACCAGCCTTCCGCCCGGTCTCAGCCCTTTACCCTGGACACCCAGGCGCCGGAACTCAGCCTTTCAACAGACTATACCCTGTTCTCCCCCAATGGCGACGGCAGAAAAGACACCCTGCCCATCACGGTTACGACCCGGGGCGATGATGAATGGCAGGCCGTTATACTCGACCCACAGGGAAACGAGATGCGGAGCTGGACCTGGAGAGGAAGCGCCCCGGCTCTGGAATGGAACGGCGCCGACAGGGCGGGGAATATCGTGCCCGACGGAAACTACCGTTTTGTACTCAGTTCGGAAGACGAGGCCGGTAACAAAACCCGGGAAACCATCAATACGATTACCGTGGATTCCCGTATACCCAGGGCCTTCTTTACCGTATCGTCCCAGGCCATATCCCCAAAAGAAGGCGCGCGGAGCGAAAATACCCAGACGCGTTTTTCCATCATATTGAATCCCAGGGACAATATCACCGACTGGAAGCTAGAAATAAAGGACGAATCAGGTACGGTACGCCGCAGCTTCCCTGTTGCGCGGGAAAGTCCGGCTTCAACAAGAACGGGGCAGGCGGCCCCGGCGGCAGTTCCCGAAACACTGGACTGGGACGGCAAAACAGAGAGCGGCCAGGTTGTCGAAGGAAGATACACCGCCTGGCTTACCGTGAATTACGAAAAGGGAGACCTGGTCAATCTTAGCGCGGGACCCATTACCGTTGATATATCAGGACCCGTTCTGGGATTCAGTTCCAGCCCCGAATATTTCAGCCCGGATAACGACGGCGTTGACGACGATCTGTATCTCTCCGTTAGCGCGGAGGATCTTTCGCCCATAGCGACCTGGTCTCTGGAAATACGGGAACCGGTGGCGCCCTTCAATCTCTTTTACCGTGTCGAAGGCAGGGGCGCGCCGGCCAATCGCATTGTATGGGACGGAAGAAGCGGCCGGGGCGAACTGGTGCAGGCCGCTACTGATTACCCGGTCAAGTTCAGGGCGAGCGACACGCTGGGCAATGCCAGCGAACTGGACGCGGTCATAGGCGTTGACGTTCTGGTCATCAGGGACGGAGACCTCTTGCGCATACAGGTGCCGTCCATCCTGTTCAGGGAGAACGCCGCAGATTTTGAAAGCCTTGCGCCTGAGGTGGTGGCCAATAATCTCAGGGTCCTGCGGCGCATCGCCGAAATACTCAACAAGTTCCAGGATTACCGGGTTACTGTTGAAGGCCACGCCAATCCGGTAAGCAGGACCGCCGCGGAAGAACAGAACGAACTCCAGCCCCTGAGCGAAGCCAGGGCAAGGGCCATTGTTGACCGTCTTACGGAATTCGGGGTAACCCGGAACCGCCTTACCTATGTGGGCAAGGGCGGAACAAGGCCGGTGGTACGCTGGGAAGACCGGGACAACTGGTGGAAGAATCGCCGGGTTGAATTTATCCTGATCAAGTAACGACAGACTGTTCTATAACGTTTGAGAATGAACGCCGGGCGTAAAAGCCCGGCTATCCTTCCCGTATCGCGACACGGCGTATCTTTCCGCTGATGGTTTTGGGGAGTTCGTCAACGAATTCCACGATACGGGGATATTTATAGGGAGCGGTGCTCTTCTTTACATGGTCCTGGAGTTCCTTTTTTAGCTCGTCAGAGGCGGTCCAGCCCCGTGTCAGCACGACAGTGGCCTTGACCACCGCTCCCCGGTCGGGGTCAGGCGCGCCGGTAATGGCGCATTCGAGTACCGCCGGGTGTTCGAGGAGGGCGCTTTCAACCTCAAAGGGGCCTATGCGGTACCCTGAACTTTTTATCACGTCATCGGAGCGGCCCACAAACCAGTAGTAGCCGTCCTCGTCCCGCCAGGCCATGTCGCCGGTATAGTAAAGTTCGTCGCGCCATACTGCCCTGGTAAGATTTTCGTCCCGGTAATAGCCGCCGAAAATACCCAGGGGCCTTCGCGCGCCGGTTCGTATCACGAGCTGGCCTTCCTCGCCCATGTCGCAGGAGCTTCCGTCCTCGCGTATGAGGTCGACATCATAGCCCGGGGAAGGCAGGCCCATGGAACCGGGCTTTTCCTTCATCCAGGGAAACGTCGCAAGGGTCAGGGTGAGTTCGGTCTGGCCGTAACCCTCGTGCAGTTTCTTTCCGGTGGCGGCAAGGAAGCGTTCGTAGATTTCGGGGTTGAGGGGCTCTCCGGCAACGCAGCAGTATGTAAGGGCGGAAAGATCATATTTTGAAAGCGCTTCTTTTATAAAGAAGCGGTAAATGGTCGGCGGGGCGCAAAAGCTCGTTACCTTGTGGCTGCTGATGACAGAAAGCATAGCCGCCGGATCAAAGTGGTCATAGTCATACACAAAGACCGCCGAGCCGCATATCCACTGCCCGTAAATTTTTCCCCAGGCGGCCTTGGCCCAGCCGGTGTCGGCTACGGTAAGGTGGAGTCCGCCGTCCTGTACGCACTGCCAGTATTTGGCGGTCAGTATATGCCCCAGAGGATAGGTGTAATCATGGCGCACCATTTTCGGCATGCCGGTAGTTCCTGAGGTAAAATAGAGGAGCATGGTGTCGTCATTGCTGTTTCGTTCAGAAGGACGGACAAAAGCTGCTTCCGCCTCAGCCATGCGGGCATTAAAATCCGCCCAGGGCACGAGGTCTCCGGATATGCCCGCGTCGGAGTGGCCCGCTTCTCCGCCGTTCCGCCTTTCAAAAATTTTTCCGGCTTCTACGGCGGGGTCCGAATCACAGGGCGTATGGACAGAACGGACAAAGGCCTTGTATTTTATGGAAGAGGTCCATACCGCGTCTGAGTCCCGCTCCAGTTTGGCTTCCGCCTCGTCCACCCTGCACATAAGTTCAGGATCATCCACGCAGATGATACCGGCCACGCCGGCCGATACGCAGCGGTACATTATATCCTTGGCGGTAAGGAGGTGGGTCGCCGGTATGCCGACGGCGCCTATCTTGTGAAGGGCAAGCAGGACCGGCCAGTACTCATGGCGGCGTTTGAGAATCACCATGACGGGGTCGCCTTTTTTTATGCCTCCCCTGACAAGAACATTGGCGGCCTTGTCGGAAAGCTGCTTCATTTCGGCAAAGGTAAATTCCGCCGTGGCTCCGGCCTCGTCGCACCAGAGAAGGGCCCGGTCCCCTCCCCGTTCCGCCGCGAGTTCATCAAGAACATCGTAGGCAAAATTAAAATGTTCGGGAACCTTTACCGAAAAATTGGCGAAAAAATCTTCATACGAATCAAAGTGTTCACGGGAAAGAAAACGTTCAAGCATGAATGCCTCACAGTACCAGGGCGAGAAAAAGGGCCCGCCTGCCGCCGAGGCACTTCATGCCATGGGGCTCATTGGAATCATAATAGATGGAATCGCCGGGACCCAATTCGGTCTCCCGGCCTCCCACCGAAATCAAAAGCCGCCCTTCGAGAACATAATCAAATTCCTGACCAGGATGGGTATTAAGGCTTATGGGTTTATGTTCGGTGTCGGCCTTGGCTTCCACCAAAAAGGGTTCGCCTTTTTTTCCGTGGAAATTCTGGGCCAGGTTCCAGTAGGTATACATGGGACGCCGGCTTACCTCCGGCGCGCGGCCGGAACGGGTAACGCAAAAGGAAGTGAGTTTGGCGGTATTGCCCGTTACCAGTTCGGCAAGGTCAACCTTAAAGCGGGCGGCTATTTCTACCAGGGCGCCTATGGGAAATTCCGCCGCGCCTGATTCCCAGCTCTTGTATTCGAGGGGGTCAAAGCCCAGTTCGGCGGCCAGGGTATCGGCGGAAATTTCGGCGATCTCCCGAAGCACCTTTACCCGTTGTATAATATCCTGTACTTCGCTGCTCATTGTTTTACTTCCACGCTTCCGTTAGAACGGCCCACAAAGACTACGGGCCGTATGCGGGTAAAAAACCCGTTTTCCACCACGCCGGGTATGCGGTTAAATTCGGTCTCCAGGGCGGCGCAGTCCGCCGGGCCGTCAAACGCAAGGTCAAGGAGCAGATTGCCGTGTTCGGTTATCACCGGGCCGGCCTTGCGCAGGGCCTCGCGGAGCGTTACCCGGGCGCCCAGTTTTTCCAGAGCCAGGGTAACGGTTCTCCGCGCCTCAGGTATCACCTCAAGGGGAACGGGAAATGTAAGCCCCAGGTTTTTAACGAGTTTGCTTTCGTCCACCACGACGCAGAAGGCCGACGACGCATAGGCGGTGATTTTTTCGACCAGGAGGGCGCCGCCGCCGCCCTTGGTGCACCAGTGTCTTTCGTCGATCTCGTCGGCGCCGTCTATGGTAAGGTCAAGCTGCCCGTTGATTTCCCCTGAGTTAAGGGTATAAAGCGGTATGCCCCACTTTTCACATTCCATGCTGGTCTGAAAACTCGTGGAAACAGCCTTGATGCCGGAGAGTTTTCCTTCCTTGAGAAGCAGGCCCAGGTGGCGTACCGCGGGAAGGGCGGTAGAACCTGTACCGAGGCCGAGCTTCATGCCGCTTTTGACAAGCTGCTCGACAGCGCTTTTGCCGGTGAGGGCTTTGATTTCGTTCTGGTCCATACGATTACTATAATTAAATTTGAAAGGAGATGTAAGGGGCGTATTATCAACAGAGGCGCAAAAACGTTTTTTTCCGCCTATACTCCATAGATTTGGGTTTGCCAGGGAATATTTTTGCTACAGTCCGAGCTTTTCGATAATCTCCGAATTTAACTCATGTCCCATGAAGAGGTTGTACTGGAATTTGGCTTGCTGAATCGACATATCGTATCCGTTGATGACCCTGCATCCGGCCTGGGCTGCTCTGGAAAGAAAGGCGCTGAGTTCAGGCTCATAGGCAATATCCATCACTACTTCCTTGCCGGTAAAATTGTACAGGGTCCCGGGATCGAAAGCAGTGTCGGACTCCGTACCGTCGCTGCTTGTATTGATAATGACATGGGAATAGCGTTCCATTATGGCCGTACCCTGATTGTCAAAACCGCCCCAGACAAAGCCGTATTGCCGGGCAAGTTCCTTGGCCCTGAACACGGTATGGTTTAATATCAGGGCCTGGCCCTTGAGACGGTGGATTTCCGAGGCCGCTGCCCTGGCAGCTCCTCCGGCGCCCAGTATGGTAACGTGCCGCCTCGCAAAATTTTTACGGTTAAGAAAACGGAGCAGCGATCCGGAAAACCCTCTGGCTTCGGTATTGTACCCGGTCCAGCCCGAAGGAGTACGGAGTATGGTATTGCAGGCGCCTATATGATCCACCTGCCGGGATTTTGAAATCAGGTGGGGGATTATTTCTTCTTTATAGGGAACGCTTACCGACGCGCCTTCGAGTTTTATCTCTTCGGCAAGGCGCAGAAAAGACAGGAGGCTGTCGGAAGGAAAGGGAACATACACCGCGTCTACATTGTTTTGGGTAAAGAGGGGATTAAAAAAGGCCGGGTCCGCGCCGCTGTCAAGGGGATAGCCGGTGATTCCGAATATCCTGGTCCGCTCTCCTATACGATGAAAGCGGTACAGTTCGTCGAGTTCCCGAGGATCAGGCTGCCCCGGAGCGCAGCATTCCGCGTCCTTTTCGTCTTTGATTCCGGCATAGCTGAGATAGGAACCAAGCAGGGCGGCAAGAATACGGGTATTGGTTCCCAGGCGGCCCGTGCAGAGCAGTATCTTGTCCATGTCCCTGGTCTCCCTGGCGGCCTGGTATACGCTGACAAGACCGGCGGCGTTTTGGGGAGAAAGGACAAGTTTGGCTATTTCGTCTCCGACCCTTCTGAGGCCCGAGAGTTTTGCGGCAAGCTCCCCGCCCGTGCCTTCAAAATTATAACAGGATCTGATAATTCTTGTGCCGAAAGTACGGGCGGCTTCTTCGAGGCTCGGCACGTCAAAGTCTTCTTCGATATCCACATAGGCAAAATTCCTGCGCCGGTCGGCGTCGGCAAAGGCCAGCCCCTGGGAAAGGAGCGCGATGCGGGAACCCTCGCCGCCGGAAAAGCGTCCGCCGTCCATACTCCGCCTGATGGTAAGTATCACCGGAATACCGGCCATTTCGGGAAAGCGGCGTATGGAAAAACGCTCGTCAGAGTCAAGGCAGTCAACCCTGAGTTCGGCAAGGTCTATATATTTGCGGTATTTATTGATAAATTCCAGATTTCTGGCCAGGGTTTTTCCGGTGAGGCAAAGGCATATTCTGGACATGGAACCTCCCGTCCCTACTCCCGGTCCTCCCGCAGATCCGGGTTAAAAATCGGCGCGGTATATGTACAGCGCCGATACAGTATCCGCCCTGCCTCCCACGACGCCTCTTCTTAAATTCACCCTTAGGGCAAGCGGCCAGGGGCGGCCGGAAAAGACGTACACAAGGGCGTATTCGCCTTCCCGCCCGCCGGGGATTTCGGTAAAGCCCGGACCAAGCGCCGCTTCTACCTGTTCGCGGGTATCGCCTGTTTTTATACGGTACGCCTCGCTGGGGCTTACCTGCCATACCCGGTCCTTAAAAAGGTAAACATCGAGGGAAGGATACACAAAGACCACATCATCCTGCCACAGCTCAAGCCCCCTGACCGCGTACACCGACTGGGGCGTTCCCGCGCCGGCAAGGAGTTCTTCCAGAGTCGCGCCTATAAGCCCCTCAGGATCGCGGATTTCCGGCCGGAACCCGGAAGAAGGCTGGGTCTGGGCAGGGAGCC
>JAIRTD010000105.1 GCA_031255115.1 Spirochaetaceae bacterium
AACTTGAATTATTATTGACAAAATTACCCTGGAGCCTTTGCTCGCTTACTATGACATCGTCTTCTACCCTGAGCCCTTTAAGATAGGCAAGACTTTTGTCCCAGCTTATCTTGAATTTGTAGGTAGCCGGATAACGAGGTTCATTGGGAGGGTCTTTTACCGCGGTAATTACATGGAGATAGGTGGTTTTAAGACCGCTGACAGCGTCTACAAGGGGCGGGCCTATTCTGAGTTGGGGATTCTGATAGACAGCGCCTTCCGCGTTGCGGGTAAAATCAAAAACCTGGGGACTTGCCGATTCGGTGTATTCTATGGCGGCACTATGCTCTGGAAAGAACCTGGGGTTTTGGGGATAGAGCTTGTACGAAGTAATAATATCAGATTCAACAACCGGAGTTATGAGTACTTTTTCCGCGTAATAGGGAATATTGATGTCGTATTCAAGACCGGCGGCGTCAAAATTGACCATAAAATTTTCGGTCTCATAGTTCCACCAGAGGGGATGCCCCGGTTCACCTTCGCCTGTCTCAGTAGTGTCAGTCCAGGACACCCCGTCATACATCCAGAGGGTTTCGGTGCCTTCGCTAAAGGCGTAATCATTCAGGATAACAGGGTCACCAACAGGGTTAAAAGCATTAATGGCCGCATCAATGGCCGCGAGATCGGCAAAAGAGCCCCTGTATCTGCTGCCGGGAGGGCCGGCCCATTCAGCAACGGTGATTTTAATATCCCCAACCTGACTCGGACTGCCGCGCCGGGAAATCAGTACCGTATAGCCAGAATCCTCGCGGTGTTCCTTATATATAGAAAACGTTACCAGCAATTCAGACACGTTAATCGGGAAAGGATACGCCCCGTCAGCGCCAAGACTAACCGGAGGAAGTTCAATACCGTTTTCGCCGGTCAGGGGAAGCCCGGCACTGTCAACATAGCGCCCCTCGCCAAAAATCACCTGCGCCCCATCTTCGGGATGGGCAAGCGGATATACCCTGGTAGCCAGTTCGTGAACATATACCGTATATTCTTTGACAGTCTTGTTAAAGACTGGTTTTATAGAAGAAACCGCACCCGCGTCCTGGTCGGTGTGAAATTCCAGCGCCGAAGCCACAACAGGGCGTCTTAAATTATGAATCATGTAGGGATTTTCGCAGGCAGAGAACAAAAGCGCCCCACATAACAATAAACAGAGCTTTCTCATCACTTTCTCCTGATTCCGGGTATCTGCAATCGCGCCCTATATTGAACATGCAAAAAAATCTGTCCAGTTCTTTTGCAGTGATTTTCTGGTGGGTTTGCCGGTATACCCCAAAGCACCCCAATAACGCTATTTCCATTATAGAATTTATCGTGCCAGTTTACTCTTTTCAATTTTTTCATTAAAAAAAGGACGTTATTTTGGCATAAAAAAGTACCAAATATTCTGGTTTTTGTATATAGAAACCCTCTTAAGCGGTTAAATTTCAGGGGAAAAGGCGCGATGTGTCCAAAACGCCCGGTTTTTGGTAAAACCCGGGGGTCCTGGCCGGTTTTTTTTAAGGTTTTTTCAGCAAACCGGGATTTCACCCGGGATTTCGCGCCCACCCAGGTTCGAAAGCGGTTCTTCATACTTTAATATCGGAAGAAAATCCAAAAAGCCAAGGTAAAAGAACAAGACGCGGAGTATCTGGTTCAAATTTGCGGCGCTAAAGCATATCCCGGCTTATCGGACTGCCTATCCAGACGCTTTCGCCAAGATAATCGACCCTTCTTCCTTCGATAAGGATCTGTACATCTCTTATATTTGAAAATTCGGTCGCGGTCCACACCACCTGTCTGAGCTGGGCCGTATAGCCGTCCGCGCCGTTGGTGTTAAACTGAAAGTCTTCGTTAAAACTGATATACGCGGTCGAGCCCCGGACCGTGGCAGAGAGTATTTTGGTTCCCTGGGGTATCAGGGTGATAAGGCCCCCGCGTAGTTCGGCGCTGTCAGGGCCGGAAAGCAGGGCCCCAAGCGTGTCCAGCATGGGAGAATCAGAGGCGTTCAATTTTCTCGTTACCGCCGTTCTCAGTATGGTTCCGTCAGTATCAATTTTGACAAAGTAGATGGTTCTTTCCCGCAGCGTTTCCGGTCTGTTTTGGGCGGCGTTTTGTCCAACCGGAGGGGCTTGCGGTTTTTGGCTTTCGGTTGGGGCGGCGTTCTGGCTGGAAGGCCGCGCGTCCTGTCCGGCTGGCGGGCTTGTCCGTCCCTCCGTCCCCCCGGAAGCTGCCCCGCTGCCCCCGTCCTGGGTTTCGGCAGCAGGCGGCCGGGCTTCGGGCGCTGTTTCGGCGGCATCGGAACCAGGGCTTTCAGAAGGTTCTTCCCCGGCGCTCCCGGCAACAGGGGTGCGGTTCAACAAGCGGTCAAAAAGATGGGTATCCTCGACTGTTTTTTTGATAAGGCCGCGATTTATATAGAAGAGTCCGCTTACGACGATAACAAAAGCCAGCCAGAAAAGACAGCCCAGGGGCTTTTTTCCTGGAGCGGCCTTTTTGGAAGCAGCGGGACTTTTTTTCGGGCTTTGGGTTTTTCGCTTTGCCACTGCCCAATGATACGCCAAGCAAGCCGGGCGGTCAACAGCACAACGCGCTCTTGATCCAGGGCCGAATCGAACGGCCGACCTGCCGCTTAGGAGGCGGCCGCTCTATCCCCTGAGCTACTGGACCGGAATATATCCTTATACCCCGCAGAGTCGTAATTGTCAACGCCGCGCCGGCAACATGGAAGACGGAAGAAAAGACCACGAAAGAAGAAGGGCTAACCATTAAGAGCCAGCTATGAAAGCGAAGAAGGGGTAAAGACCGAAGAAGGCAAATCGAACCAAAGATTCGTAGTCGAGGAAGTTTGCTGGGCACCTCTCTGTATACAACAGAGAGCCTTTATTACAGCGGTATCCTTGCCGCCGCCCTTCGGGCGCTATCCAACATACGTCTTGGTCAAGGAATTTTATCTAGCCGTTTTCGGGCAAGAAC
>JAIRTD010000130.1 GCA_031255115.1 Spirochaetaceae bacterium
GTCTGAAAACCGTAAATCGCCGCGTTAAGGGCTATCTGATGCCCCATATTACCGGCCCCGACAACACCTATTGTTTTTATCTGATCAATGGTCATACGCCACCTCCCGCTATGGAATACTGTTCAATACCGTTATTGTTTTCAACGCTGACTTTGCCCATATAGATCAGGTAATCCACATGGGCCAGCGCCTCAGCAACCGCAAACCACTTTTGCCCCGGCGGAAAATCATCCCAGCTTTTGGCCCGTATTGACCACTCCATCTTTGCCGCGGCCTGATATCCGTTTATACCGGGATTGGTCTTTATAATATCAATGAGTTCCTGGAGCCTGATATCATGGTGTTGTATAAGCTCATCAATACGGGCATAGTAATTTCCGTTATTCTCCCGGTGCGCCGTCAGGGGAATTGCTACATCGTAATTTTTTAATTTTTGAAGGCTTTCCAAATACTCCTTCAGGGCATTTCCCGGTCTCGGCCTAACGGAAATATTCGGCGTGATATCAAACAGCAGTTGGTCCCCCAAGAAAATCAGCTTGTTCTTTTTATTGTAGAGACAGAAATGACCGGGAGTATGACCAGGCGTGTGGATGCATACAAATTCCATATCCCCTATCCTAAGTACCTCATTGTCATGTACCGGAATACAATCAAATCGTACAGGACTTACAAGATGCCGGGCCGGATTTCTATCCACCGCTGCTCTATATTCATCTTCGGGATAAGCTCTGGAAAGAAACGCGTCTTTAACTTTGCCCCAATACCCGTCCCTGTCGCTGTTTTGCGCTTCGAATAATTCGATATCCGCAGCGCCCATGTATTTTTTAGAACTGGTACCCGCTATGCGCGGAACAAGTCCGGTATGATCAGAATGGAAATGCGTAAGAAAAATATCTGTCTTGTCCATATCCAAATCAAGCTCTTCGATCCCTTTTTTCAGATCTTCAAAAGACTCATCCTGGTTAAAACCAGTATCTATGAGTAAATTCCGATCGGTGGTTTTTACAACATAACTGTTGAGGATCTTTAGCGGATTCCCCTTGAGCCGCACCGGTATTCTAAATATATTGGGCAATATGCGCTGTACCATTGCACAGATATAGCATGTTCAAACAAAAAATGTCTAGCCAATAAGAGCATAGATCGCCCGGAATTGATACCAGGTGCATGGATACACCTATCCGTTTCGATTAGCCAACTCTCTGGAGCTACAGTAAAAACAGGGGGTAGCGGGAGAGCCGTGGAGCGGGGCTCCCGCGCAGGGGGGCGCGACGAGGGTGCGGCGCTTTTAATGGCAGGGGGGAAATGCGCCCCCCTCCTGGGTTATGGCGTGATGTCGGTGTTTTGGGCGAGTTTGGCTTCGGCTATGAGGGCGTCTGCTTCGAGGTTGATGGAGCGGAAGATCAACGCGGCGCGGCGGTAGGCGGCGGAGGAGAGGATGGTGTCGCCGGTTTTGGTGTGTATGTCGCCTATGGCCAGCCAGTCCATGCCAAGGCCGTAGCTGTTTTCCGCGCGGCGGTCATAGTTCAGGGCTTCTTTGAGGGCGGCCTGGGCTTCGGTGTATTGTCCTGCTACTGAGCGTACCGAGGCGAGGAGGTACCAGTCATAGGCGGCCTGTTCGAGGTGTCGTTCCCGGGTGTGGATGTCAAGGGAATTTTTGAGCGCTTTTTCCGCTTCGGCATAACGGCGGCATTCTTTTTCGGCGAGGCCGATAACGGTCCAGGCCAGGGCGGTGTAGAGCCGCTTGTCTTTGAGGGCGTTCATTTCGCTGTGTACCAGGACAAGAACTTCTGCGGCTTCTTCTTCCCTTTCGGCGCGACGGTCTTCGGGGATACGAAAGATTCTGCTCCGGGCCATATAAACTTTGCACAGCGACGCGAGGATTCTGTTGCCGGTGGTTTCGGCTTCGGCAAGGGCGTTATTCCACACGGTGTCGGCTTCGTCGATGTGGCCGAGGTAAAAGAGCGCGCTGCCCCGGGAGAGGGCTTCCTGTATGAGGAGTTCCGGTTTGTCGGTGCTTATGGCAAGCTGCCGGGCCGCGTCGAGCAGGCCAAGGGCGCCCTGGTAATCGCCGCGGTCAACGGCCCTGTTTGCTTCTTCTATCTGATTTCTGGTGATGTTTTCCAGGGTGGTAATTTCGAGGGGCCGTTCAGGCGCTGTGGCGCAGGAAGCCAGGAGAAATCCGGCAAAAAGAACGGCGAGGCTTTGCGCTCCGTGTACGTTCATGGTTGTTTTTCACTCCTTATCAGTCCAGGGCGGAAAGCGACCGGCGGTTTCCGCTCAGGTTATTTTCACTAAAACTGAATATCCCTCGCCCTGGTTCCGCTTGGCTGACTTTCGGTGCGGTCAGGAATACCCCGCTTGAGAAGGGGGCTGTTGCTCATGGCTATGAGTATATCTTCGGCGCTTTGTATAGCGCCGCGGACTTCGGTAATCAGGACGCTGAGCTGGCTCATCTGTGAAGGAAGGTACGCGCTGGCCTGGTCCAGGCTGTGCAGGGTTGCCGACACGGAACGAAGCGACGAAACCAGATTGGTGTATACCGGGCCTTCGCTGTCCAGGGTATTCATCAGCGCGTTGTCCGGGTTTGCAAGGACGGCGCTGACCTGTTCCAGATCTTCCGTTATGCGCCGTATGTCCCGGAGCAGGGGATCGAAATTGGCGGCGGCGGCGGCGAGGGTCTGGTCGACGTTTTGCACGGTACGGCCCAGGGCGCTCTGGTCAGTGCCGGCAAAGGCTTCCTGAATCTGTAAGGCAACCTTGTTTACGCTGTCAAGGACGGTATTTACCCTGCCTATGATGAGGG
>JAIRTD010000142.1 GCA_031255115.1 Spirochaetaceae bacterium
GAGACCGAAAAGAAACGCTGGGAAATGAGCCGTTTCGGCGCCCAGCAGGTACTCCGTTATCTTGAGAGCCAGAAGCAGGCCACCGAGACTGATTTCCAGCAATCTCCCACGGTAAATAACTAAACGCGGGACTTTCGGCTGAGATAAAAGGGCTTTGTACCCCGGCAGCGCCGGGATGCAGGCCCTTTTTTTGTAAGGGAGCTTTTGGAGCCAACGGGCGCCTTGAGCCTCCTTGCAAAGCTTGCAATTGTCCGGAATCACCGGGTACAAGGAACTTCCAAAAACTCAAGATGAAAACACGGTACGAACTTCCTGACCGAAACCAGTTCCGCAGGGAATTTGAAGCCCTTGCCGAAACGCGCTCCCTTGCCGCAAGGGAAATCGCCGAATACCTTGATACGCTCTTTACCCCCCTGGCCTCCCGGCCGACGGTTAAAAGCAGGGTTAAGGACTTTGACAGCTATTTCAAAAAACACCTGCGGCTTTTAAGAAACAGCGAAGCCCCGGAAATGACCGAGGAAATCACCGACCTCATCGGCATCCGGGTGGTCTGCCCCTTTATCGAGGACCTTGTCCTGGCCGAGGACATACTCAAAAAAGAGCTCGAGGTCATAGAAGTTGAACGAAAGGGCTCCGATTACAGTTTTAAGGAATTCGGCTACGAATCGACCCATCTGCTGGTTAAAATCCCCGGGGCTATACTCGACGCCAGGGGCTCCCTCGGCACGGAAGTGGCGGAAATTCAAATACGGACCATACTGCAGGACGCCTGGGCGGAGGTAGAGCACGAACTGGTCTACAAGGCGGAGTTTACCCCCTTTGACGACCCGCTGCGGCGCAAACTCGCCGCGGTAAACGCCAGCCTCTCTCTGGCGGACATTGTTTTCCAGGAAATCAGGGATTACCAGCGCCGCCTCAACGGCGAACTGGGAAAGCGGCGGGATTCATTTTATAAAAAAATTGAAGAATTTACCGATGATTTTCTCTTTGACGAGATCGAACCTGGTGGGGACGATATTGAAGCTCCCGCGCTTGACGGCCAGGGCTCAAACGGCGAGGCGTTTTCCGGCACCATAGACGACCTCCTGCTTAACGCCCTTTACGCCCATAACAAACGGCAGTTTGACAGGGCCATCGCCTTTTACAGCCGCATACTGGACATGAAAAGCGACGATCCGGTCAAATCCCTGATTCACAAACACCGGGGCATGGCCCACTTTGCCCAATCGCGCTATGGCGAAGCCGTAGAAGACTTCTCCCGTTCACTGGAACTGGACCCAAAATCCTATAAAGCGTCCTATTACCGGGGCGTAGTCCACTCTGTACTTAAAGAATACGACAAGGCTATAGATGATTTTACCCGGTCCCTCTCGATAAACCCCTATCAGCACTACTGCCTCTACCGGCGGGCCCAGGCCTACTACCACCTCGGCGATTATCCGGGCGCCCTTGCCGACTGCGAATCGGCCCTGGTACTCGAACCCAGCGTAGAACCCATCATCAGGTTCAGGGACGTTTTGAGAAACAAGCTTAAAATGTAGGCGCCCTGCAAGAGGCGGCTCCCGCCGCCCGGGGGCCGGTATAATTTTCTTACACCCTGTGGAATATTGACTTTTCTTTATATTTCTTTACACTATGGTAAGCTTTCTTGGGCAAAAGGAAGGTATACAAAATGCACAGCCGTTTATTGACTAAATTCATGCTGTTTTCGTTATTGGCGCTGACCGCCGCCATAACCGGCTTGTTTCTCGGGGGCATACAGGTTCTGGATTTTTTCCAGGAACGATCTGTCAGCCCCCGTACCCTAGTCCTTGCCGGGGCAGTGCTTTGCGTTATTGTCTCCGTGGCGCTGTCTGTCCTTATTTTCAGGGCCATGGTAGTCCTTCCGCTGTCCCGTTCAATCGGGGTCATGAAAAAGATTGGCGACGGGGATCTTTCCCAACCCATCACCCTGAAAAGTTCCGACGAACTGGGGCTCATGATCGATTCTTTTAACCACACGGCAGAGCGGCTTAAACGACTGGTAATGACTATCGAGAACGAAGGGGAAAGCCTTGACGATGTTGGCTTTGACCTGTCCTCCCATATGGAAGAGACCGCCGGGGCCGTTGCGGAAATCAGCGCGTCAATAGACGAGATCAAGAAACGAACCGAAGTTCAGGCTGAATCGGTTGACCAGACCAATGACGCCATGGAACAGATTACCGGCAATATTGCCGGACTCAACGATCAGGTTGTGGTGCAGAGCGACAGCGTTTCCCAGTCTTCTTCGGCCATTGAACAGATGCTTGCCAATATCGACTCGGTGGCCCGTATATGCCAGTTGAATATGGAAAATGTTGAAAATCTGGCTGAAGCCTCCGGGGTAGGCCGGTCGGGACTTGGCGAAGTGGTGGCGGATATCCAGGAAATAGCGCGGGAATCCGCGGGGCTTCTCGAAATTAACGGGGTAATCCAGAACATCGCAAGCCAGACCAACCTCCTTTCGATGAACGCGGCCATCGAAGCCGCCCATGCCGGCGAGGCGGGACAGGGATTTGCCGTTGTAGCCGACGAAATCCGCAAACTTGCGGAAAACGCCGCCAAACAGACCAAGACCATAGGAACCGTACTGAAAAAAATAGCCGGCTCCATCGCCGTCATCCAGAGTGCGGCCAACGGCGTTCTGGAAAAATTCGAAGCCATTGATTCGGGAGTAAAAATCGTCCTGGACCAGGAAGAGAATATCCGCAATGCGATGAAAGAGCAGACCATAGGAAGCAAGCAGATTCTGGAAGCCATGGAACGGCTCAACGAAATTACCCGCAGGGTAAAGTCCAGCGCCGGAGACATGCAGGAAGAAAGCGGAGATGTTATCCGGGAAGGAAAAAACCTGAAAACAGCCGCCGCGGAAATTTCCAGCGGGGTAAGCGAAATCGCCTCCCGTGCCGGCATGGTCAATGAGTCTGTGGAACACCTGCGGGAAATAGGCAATAAAAACAGGAATAATATTGACGCCCTTGGAAGAGCGATTTCCGGCTTTATGATTTCGAGCAAATTTTACCAATGGGACGATTCCTTTGTAAGCGGCGTCAGGCTCATTGACGCCAGGCATAAACGGCTCTTTGAGGCGGTTAACCGGCTCATCGACGCGTGCGAACAGGGCAAGGGAAAGGAAGAACTGGTAAAAAGCCTTACCTTCCTTTCAAATTATACGGTTAAGCATTTTTCCGAAGAAGAAGCGCTCCAGATCAAATACGGCTATACCGAATACCCGGCCCACCACCAGATCCACGAAGACTTCAAAAAGACCGTCCAGAACTTTGCCGCCGAACTTGATTCCAAAGGCCCGAGCGAGGAACTTATCGAAAAACTCAAAAAAGAAGTCGGCGGCTGGCTCGTAACCCATGTAAAAGTCGTGGACCTCAAAATGGCGGCCATCATCAAGACCAAGGGCGCGGAGTAGAACCGGTTTCCTTTTTTTCGGTTTTGTGTTATGGTTAGGGCATGCTGGCACGGGAAACGGAAATCGATTATACCTATTGGCAAGAACCGGACGGTTTTTATTTGGGTTATCTGAATATCTGGCCGGAGCATTGGACACAGGGAACTACTCTGCAGGAATTAGAAGAAATGCTTCTGGACCTGTACGAAATTTACTGTGAAGAAGCCCGGGAAAAGAATATCGAAAAAAAGACTGGACATTTGAAGGTTGCCGTTGTATGAAAGCCGGAGAACTCCTCAAAATTCTCCGGGAGCAGGGCTGTGTTTTTGTAAAGCATTGTAAAAAACATGACAA
>JAIRTD010000149.1 GCA_031255115.1 Spirochaetaceae bacterium
TGGTAAAAAAACCGAGCAACTGGTTTTTCAGTCTTGTCAGTGTAAAAGGATATCTCTTTCTTCCGGGCGAACCATCCATGCTGGGCCTCCTCTTTGACGATGGCAAGAATGTCGTTTGCAACCGTTTGCATTAATACGGTATGTTTTATTGTATATAGGTTTTGTGGTTTGTCAAGAAAAATCGGTATAAAAATTTTTACGCCCTATGCCATGACTATTAATTATCAATTGTTTCTCAAATAACTCTATTTTCACAAGTATTTAGCAGAATCTTCCCAGAATTAAAAGCTTAAAAGAACTGATATTCGCAGAAGCCTTTCTTGACAAAGGTTAAAATTGAAGTTTATAATGATTCTGTTGTAACCGGTTTCGATCCTGCACGCGGATAAGGAGGCTTTATGGAATACTGGGATCTATATGACCGCGGACGGAACAAGCTCAACTGCCGGCATATACGGGGAGAGAGGCTCGAAAAGGGTCTATACCACATTGTCGTGCATGTCTGGATTGTAAACAGCAACAACGAACTCCTCTTGACCCAGCGGCATCCTGACAAGACCTTTCCATATAAATGGGAAGGCAGCGGCGGCTCCATTTTAGCCGGAGAGGACAGCCTTGACGGGGCCCTGCGGGAAGTAAAAGAGGAAATCGGCATAGATTTACGCGGAAACCAGGGCAAAAAGATAAAAACCATCATCCGGGACAATGATTTTTGCAGCGATTTTCTTGATGTATGGCTTTTTAAGGCTGATTTTTCCCTAAAAGAAACAAAATTGCAGGAAACCGAAGTCATTGGCATACAATGGGTCTCCAAAGCCGCCTTAAAAACACTCTTTGACCAGGCCGAAATGTCTCCCTCAGTCCAGTATTTGCTCGATCTCCTGGACCAGGGCCTCTTGTTTGAATAGCCTCTAAATTTATGGAAGCTGTTCCAAAAATTGAAGTCCTGGAACAGCCTCAATTAAAGCGAAAATTTTTCTTGACAAGGGATAAATTTACGGCTTACAATAACAGCTATGTAACCGGTTACGAATCTGTGAGATGAATGGGGGTACAGGTGATTCACTACGACAGGGCGGACATGTTTGAGGCGGCCAAAGCCGTTGAGACCATGCCCCATCTCAAGGCCCTTGAAACCTTTATGCCGGGGCTGCTCGAAGCCGACCTGGATTCGGGCTTTGCCCGCGGGGCCGCGCTGCCCTTTAACGCGGCGGTGTTCAATATGGAAGCGGGGCGGCGTTTTAAGGAGATACGGGCCTATGCGCAGCACCATCCCCTGCTTAAAAACGCCGGTGTCATTTTTGCCAACGAGCTTGACTGGGGTATGGCCCGGACAGGGAATCTCCATATAACCCGCGAACTGGCCCAAAGCCTGGGCATGAACTACGCCTACGGGGTGGAATTTCTCAGCCTCAGCGCCGGAGAAAAGGGCAACAATCAGGGCCTCCACGGAAACGCGATTCTTTCAAAATTCCCTTTAAGCAGGGTAAAAATTGTAAGACTTCCTGTTGAATACGAGTGGTTTCATTACAAGGGGAACGACCGGCGTCTGGGGCTGCGCATGGCTGTCCTTGCAGACGCTGATCTGGGCGGCGGCCTCAAGGCTGGCCTTGTGAGCGTTCATCTGGAAAACCGCACCGGGCCCGACGGCAGGCTGCGGCAGATGGAATGTCTCCTCGACGCGGTTACGGCCCATTTTCCTGAGGACATGCCGGTGCTCATGGGCGGCGACATGAACACCAATACCGTTGACGGCAACTCCGCCAGCCAGATGCAGGAGCTCTCGCTCCAGCCCGGCGAACAATGGCGGCGGCTGGGACAGATTCCGTCCTTGGAACCGCTTATGGATTACGCGGCGTCCAGGGGCTTTACCTATGCGGACTGCAATATTATGGAAAAGTCCACAAGACGGAAGCCCATGGAAGACGGGCGCACCGTAATCCTCAACCTTGACTGGTTTTTCCAGCGGGGCTTTTCCTGTTCCGATCCGGTGCGGGTGGAGAGCATTTTTCACTGCGACGGTTTTGACAAGGCGCCCGAAGAAGTGTTTTCGTATCAGGGCAGGGAATTATCCGATCACGACATAGTGATGATACGCTGCGGGAGAAAAGAAGCATGATACAGGCGGTGCTTTTTGATCTGGGCGGCGTACTCCATACTTCGGCCCCTAGTCAGGAAAAAGAACAATCTTTTGCCGCTGAGGCTTTACGGGTCCTGGCCGAAAACGGCATGGACCTTGCGGCGTCTCCCGATGATTTTCTTGCCGTTCTAAACAGGCAGGCCAAAGAGTACAAAAAACACAGTGAGCTTGACTGTAAGGAACTGGCCCCTTCCAGGGTATGGTCTGAGTTCTTTCTTAAAGATTTTGCCGTGCCCGAAGAAAAACTCATCCCCTGCGCAGAAAGGCTCTGTTATCTTTTTGACGCCAAACGCAAGGAACTTTTGCCCAGGCCCAATCTCAGGGAGACCGTTAGGGAGCTCAAGGGCATGGGCCTTAAACTGGGCGTTATCAGCAATATACTTTCGGCGGCCTTTGTGCGCGAGCGGCTTGCGCTCTACGGCGTCGCGGACAGTATGGACTGCGTGATGACTTCGGTAGAAACAGGGATACGCAAGCCCGACAAGAGGATTTTTCTTGCCGGAGCGGCTGGGCTCGGCGTTCCCGCTTCGGATTGCGCCTATATCGGGGACCGTATTTCCCGTGACGTCATCGGCTCCCGGAAGGCGGGGTTTGGCCTGGTAATGCTTATACGCTGGGATGAGTCCGAAAAAAAGGACGCTCATCTGGCCTTGCCCGAAAACGAACCTGATTTCAGGATAGACGATCTAAAAGAA
>JAIRTD010000232.1 GCA_031255115.1 Spirochaetaceae bacterium
TTTTGGAATGAACTATTGTACCATACTTTTACGGGTTTTTCCATAGACAAATTGAAAAACCGCCTTCTTGATAGCAGTTTTTTATCTATGCTCCGCGCTGTATAAAATCGTTGACGGCCGCTTCCAGGTCCCTGCGGTCTATGGCCCAGCTTCTGCCAAAGCGTTTAAGGAGCGCGTCGGAAAGTTCCATAAAGCGGGCAAAGGCCCCTTTTTTCCGGCGGCAGGAGCGCGGGCAAGAGGGCGGTAAATTGGCCCCGGTTTACGATGCGTTCCCAGAAGCGGGCAAAATTTTTGACGCGGTCCAGGTCTTTTTGGGGCAGGGCGGCGCTTTCCAGTACTTCGTAAGGCGGGGCGCTTGCGTACTTCATGCCCCACGCTTTGGTATGCCGGGAAAGGGGTGTTCCGGGGAGGCATTTAAGTATGCCAAGTTGAATTTCGGCAGGCCGTACTGCCCAGAGCCGGTCAAAGCCTGAAGCAAAGGAAGCCAGGTCTTCGCCGGGGAGGCCGGCGATGAGGTCCGCGTGTACGATGGCCGGGCTGTTTTTGCGCAGAAAGTCCAGGACCGCCAGTTCTTTTTCGCTGTCGGCGGGGCGGCCTATGAGGGCGGCTATGCGGGGGTTGAGGGTCTGTATGCCCGCTTCGAGCCTGAGACTCCCCTGGGGAAAACAACTGAGTTTTTTAAGGAATGAAGGCGAAACGCGGGAGGGGAGCAGCTCAAAATGAACCACAAGGCCATTGAGTTCCCTTTCTTTAAGGCGCTCCAGAAAAAAATCTACAATCTGTCCTGCGCGTTCTTCATCAAGATTGAAGGTTCTGTCAAGAAATTTGAAGTTTCTTCCGCCCCGCCGTATAAGGCCGTCGAGTTCCGCCAGAAAAGGTTCCAGGGGGAATTCCCTGACGCGCCGGTCCAGGGAACTAAGGCAGAATTCGCAGCCAAAGGGACAGCCCCGGGAGGCTTCTACATAGACGAGCTTTTTACGCAGGTCTTCGTCAGTGTAATAAGCATAGCCGCTTGCTATGGCGTTGAGATCTACAGGACCGGCGTTTATAAAAACTGCCGCCGATTGGGGGGTAGGCGGAGCGCCTGAGTTTTCTTTAAGAAGGCACGGTCTTTGCGTTGCGCGCTCAGGCGCTCCGGCGGAGGGGGGCGGCGCAAAAAAAGCCGCGCCTTTGCGCAGGGTGCGCGGAAAAGCCGCCCCCCTTTTTGAAGAATTCGTACCAATACTTAAAAGCGTTTCGCATAATTCCCTGAAGCGCTGTTCGCCTTCGCCCCGTATCGCATAATCCGCATAACAGAATATTTCTGAATCTTCGGAAATGGTAGATACTTCCGGCCCGCCGAGAATGACAACAGGGTTAAAGGACGGCGCGGATATTTTTAATGTTTTGAGTAATTCCAGGGTGGCGCTGTGGTTCCAGATGGAGACCGAGAGGCCGAGTATGCGGGGCCGGGCGGCAAGCAGGGGGCCGGTTTTTTCGGAGAGGGGCTGGCGGAGGGCAAACTCCAGTATTTGGGCCTCTTCTTTGAGGGGGCCGAGGTTTGCTTTAAGGAGGCGCAGGGCCAGCGAGGGGTGTATCCATTTGGCGTTGATGGTTGCGAGGATTATGTCGGGCACAGGAATAGTATAGCGTATTTTTTGGAACAAGGCACGGTGAATTTTGGAAAATCGCGTTTAGGCGAAAAGGCCCTGGGTGCCGGTTTTCCATTCTTCCAGGGATTCGAGGACCAGGCGTTCTATGTCCTGCCAGTTTTCGGCCCGGGGGCCGGGGAATTCCTGGTTGGTGGAGTTTGAGAACACTATGGTTTTACAGCCCTGGTCTCTGAGGCTTTTTATGTTTACCGGTGAATCGTCGATATAGACGTGGGCGCCTACGGCGCCTTTGTCGTTCATAAAGCAGAGGTCCCAGTAGGGGACGTCGTAGTTGTCTAGCCATTCTACGGTCTGGGTTATGGTGGCCTTATGGGAGTATTTTACAAAGAGGCGGTGGGTGATGATGCGTATGCGTATGCCCCGGCTCGAGAGTTTGCGGAGTACAGCGGGGGCGTCTTTGATGGGTTCCATGATTCTAAAAAGATCGCGCTGGGTTACGGCAAAGCGGTGGAGTTTTTCGTAGCCGCCGAATTCATTGATGCCCCATTCTTCGAGGCCAAAGGATACCTGGCTTGTTAATGTGTCCAGGGCTTTGTTTACCCATTCGGCGGCGATTGTCCGCATGGCGCCGTAAAAGTCGCCGACTACGCCGTCGAGGTCAACGCCAAGAATAAAGCTGCTGTTATCCATAGCCGCTCCCTATGACAAGAGTACCGTAAGGCTTTGGGCTCTGACCAGATAGCGGCTCTGGCTTTTTAGTCCTGTTCCTTCGGGGATAATATCATCAGGGCTGGGGAGAGAGCTGTCTATGGCCCTGAGCCAGGTTTTGCCCGCCGAGGGCGGGGCGACGGTAAAAAATTTATCCTCGCCGCTTGCGTTAAACATGATAAAAAAATCATTGTCGTCCCGGTCCGCTTCGGTTTCGGCCTTGCTGCCGTCCATTCTCAGGGCGAGGAGCCGGTCGAGTTTTGCCCAGTCCGGGGTTTTGCCGTTTTCGTCAAACCAGCTTATGTCGGGAATGGAATTGTAGTTGCCGTCTTTGCCGGTGTAGAATTCCGGGCGCATAAAGGCGGGGTGGCGCAGGCGGAAGGCTATCATTTCTTTGACAAAGCGAAAGAGGTTTTTGTTTGTTTCCAAAAGCGGCCAGTTGTACCAGGAGATTTCGTTGTCCTGGCAGTAGGCGTTGTTGTTACCCCACTGGGTTCTTCCGAATTCGTCGCCGCCGAGCATCATGGGGGTTCCCTGGGAAAGCAGGAGGGTGGCGAAAAAGTTTTTCATGAGCTTTTCGCGTAACTCCTCGATGGACGGAATATCAGAGGGTCCTTCCACTCCGTGATTGGCGCTGATGTTGTTATCGCTGCCGTCGCGGTTGTCTTCGCCGTTTCCTTCGTTGTGTTTGTGTTCGTAGCTTACCAGGTCTCTGAGGGTAAAGCCGTCGTGGCTGGTAAAAAAGTTTATTGAATGAAAGGGCTTGCGGCCGTCCCGGAGGTAGAGGTCTGAGCTTCCGGCAAGCCGTGTGGCCAGGTGCCGCGCGGTTCCGCTGTCGCCCCGCCAGTATTTGCGTACATCGTCGCGGAAGCGGTCGTTCCACTCGGCCCAGCGGCCGCCGGGGAACCAGCCGACCTGGTACGCGCCGCCCGCGTCCCAGGCTTCGGCGATAATTTTGGTGTTCCGCAGGACCGGGTCTTCGGCTATGCGCTGCAGTATGGGCGGGTCTTCCATAATACTGCCGTCCTGGTCCCGTCCCAGTATGGAACCAAGGTCAAAGCGAAAGCCGTCTACATGCATTTCTACCACCCAGTAGCGCAGGCAGTCCAGGATAAAGGAGCGGAGTACCGGATGATTGCAGTTTACCGTATTGCCGCAGCCCGAATAGTTCCGGTAGTAGCGCTTGTTCTCGTCCAGTATATAATAGATGGTATTATCAAAGCCCCTGAAAGAAATGGTCGGGCCCATTTCGCTTCCTTCGGCGGTGTGGTTAAAGACTATATCGAGAATAACCTCCAGGCCCGCTTTGTGGAGTTCTCTGACCATTTCTTTGAATTCGTTTACCGCCGCGCCGGGGCTCTGGTCCGAGGAATAGGAGAGTTTGGGCGCGAAAAAGGCCACGGTAGAATAGCCCCAGTAATTGGTCAGCGTTTTTCCGGTAGCGGGGTTGATACGGGTAAGTTCATTTTCGTTGAATTCCTGAATGGGGAGGAATTCGAGGCTGGTGATTCCCAGTTCCTTAAAATAGGGTATCTTTTCGATAACGCCCCGGTAGCTGCCCGCATACAGTGCGGTATCCCTGTTGCTGAGGCCCCGGACATGGGTCTCGTAGAGTACGCTGTGTCTGAGCGGATAATTCAGGGGCCGGTCTCCCTGCCAGTCAAATTGGTCATTTACAACAACACAGCGGGGGCTGTTTTGGATATTGTCCTTGGTCGAAAACGACGCGTCGGAATAATGCCCTTCGGCGTGATACCCCGCGGCGGCCTTTATATCCCAGCGCGAAAGGCCGGTGAGGGCTTTGGCGTAGGGATCGATGAGGGCCTTATGCACATTAAAGCGAAAGCCCTTTTCGGGCAAATAGGGGCCGTCGGCCCGGTACAGGTATAGGGCGCCGGCCTTGAGGCCGGGTATGTGGCAGTGCCATATATCGCCGGTGCGGTTTTTTTCCGGGTCAAGGACGATTTCCCGGCAGGGGCTGTCCTCCTTCTCTGATTCAAAAAGAACCAGAATTATGGACCTGGCATAGCGGGAAAATACCGCAAAGTTTATGCCCTGGCCGGTAAGAACCGCTCCCAG
>JAIRTD010000108.1 GCA_031255115.1 Spirochaetaceae bacterium
ACTTCTTTAACTTCGCGGTAAAATTCCTCTTCCGCCCTGCCTGTACTTATCGGCGCGGTCTTTGGCAAAATTTCGCTTTGGTAATCAGCTACAGAAGAGCCTGGAATCTGCCGATATGAAAGGGAATATGTGTTTAAGGCGGGGTGTGATGAGACGATTGGGGTTTTTTACGGCGCTTATTGGTATTTTTCTTCTTGGCTGGCCGCTTTTTTCGTCTACGCTCTCGGTCATGGTTGTGGAAACCGGGGTGGGCGAAAACACGCCGAGGCTTGAGGCGTCGAGTCTCTGGGAGGGCGGGCTCATGGATGTGTGTTTTGACACCGGCCATATTGTAACCAATTCGCCTATACTTCGTCTTGAGCGCGGCCAGGTTCGGGTTTATCCCTCGGAGAATTTTTTGGAGCTGGAAGAGGCTGCGGAAGGCGGCGTCGAGTACTATATTCTGGCGGTGCTGGATTATGAGCCTGGTCTCCAGGACGATCCTTCCGTGTACCGGCCCCGTTCCATTGCCCTGCGTTTTGTCCGCCTTGCGCCCCGCAGGGTTTTGTTTGAGGTTCAATATACGGGAAACCCCCAGGCGTCCCTTGCCGAGGCTCTTCAGCAGGCAAAAGAGGCTGCCAGGGTACTGCTTTCACATTTTGAAGGATAGGGTATGAAAAAGCATGTAATGGTTCTTGCCGTCATCGTGATCATGGGTGTGGCGACTTCCGGGTCCATATGGGAAGGGGCCGCCGCGCTTGGTTCCAACGGGGAACTTCCTGATTCGGGTTACTATGCCGCGTCAAGTTCCTTTCCCCGGAATACGGTGGTTGATGTTACCAATCTTGAAACCAGGAAAACCGTCAGGGTCATCATAGCGGGTCCTCTGGAATCGCCGGGTTTATTGGCGCTTCTTTCCCGCGAGGCCGCGGCTTCCATAGGTCTTTCGAGCCGTTCCGTAGGAAGGGTGCGGATTACCCAGCCGGCTGATCCGGTGGCTTTTTCCCGTTTTACCGAGGGGAATGTCTCAAACGGCGATAGTGATTTTGACCCCAGGGCGGCTGTGGCGGCAAATTATCCGCACCTGCTTGGTCCTGTGGATTCGGTTCCTGTGGGCGGACAGCCGGGAAATTATCCCGTAGAGCCCTCCGCCGCCATGACCATAGTGGATATTCCTCCGGCCGGTTTTACGCCTGGCCTTGCCGGAGTCCCTGACGGGGATATAAGCGGCGAACCTGTTCCTTCCCTGTATCCTGAAGAAATCCCCGGCGAAGCCGAAGCAATTCCGCCCGCCCTGGCGGAGCTTCCGGCAAATGACTATGATCCGCCCCAGTACACCGCGCCTCCAGGAGAGCCAGAGTTTGTTGAAGAAACCCAGGAGTATCTTCCCGAATACAACGAACCTGAACTCAGCGAAGTGCCCCAGGCGCCTCCTGAAACGGTTCCGTATATCGCGCTGCCTGAGGAGCCTATAGCACCTGAAACGCCGCCAGAACTTGCGGAGACCGCGGAAGAGTCCGGCATTGTCAGCGAAATCACCCTGATACCCGCCGAGGAAAGGCCCCCGGAAGCGCCCGGTTTTACGATGCCTCCTGTTGAAGCGCCTGTTACAGCGCCCCCGGCGTTTACGCAGCCGGAGCGGAGTGTTTTTTCGGTTCCGGTCATTTCCCGTCTTGAAAGCGGAAAATACTACCTTCAACTTGGGGCCTATGCGTATACCGACTCGGTAGAAGCCGAACTTTCTCGGCTGGAAAGAACCTATCCGCTTTCCGTCCAGGTGGCCGGCGCTCCGGAGCGGCCCCTGTACCGTATTCTTGTCGGCCCGGTCAATATGGGCGAATGCGGCGCCTTGCTTCAACGTTTTAAGACCATAGGCTATGGTGACGCGTTTATTAGACAAGACGGATAAAAATCTGTATACTGTCCCTGGACCGTACTGAAAAACGTCCTTACCTAAAGGCCCTTTCAGCGTGTTCCAGGAGACAATATGAAAACCGTATATCTGGGTCTGACCGCGGATATTATCCATCCGGGCATCATCAACATAGTCCGCGAGGCTTCCCTCCACGGGGAAGTACTGGCCGGTCTATTAACCGACAAGGCAATCGCAAAATACAAGCGTCTTCCCTATCTGTCCTATGAACAGCGTAAAGTAGTCGTAGAGAACCTTAAAGGCATAAGCCGGGTGGTTCCCCAGGAGGACTGGAGTTATATTCCCAATCTCCGCGCTTACAAGCCCGACTATATTATCCACGGCGACGACTGGAAAAGCGGCATTCTCAGCAAGGAACGGGAGGATGTATACCGGGTCATGGCGGAACTGGGCGGCGAAGTCATCGAAATCCCCTATACCCAGGGCATCAATTCCACGGCCTTTGCCGAATCAATACGTTCCATAGGCACTACGCCTGATCTCAGGTTAAAAAGCCTCAGACGCCTTATAGAAGCCAAGCCCCTGGTTCGTATCATGGAAGCCCATTCGGGCCTTTCCGGGCTCATTGTCGAAAACGCCGAGGTTCTTAAAGAAGACGGCATACACCGCTTTGACGGAATGTGGTCCTCAAGCCTCACTGATTCGACCAGCAAGGGCAAGCCCGACATAGAAGCGGTTGACATTACCACAAGGCTCCAGGACCTCACCCAGATACTGGAATGTACCACCAAGCCCATTATCTACGACGGCGACACCGGCGGCATAGCCGAGCATTTTGTCTTTACCGTGCGCACCCTGGAACGCAACGGCATATCCGCCGTCATCATCGAAGACAAGACCGGCCTTAAAAAGAATTCCCTTTTCGGGACCGAAGTCCAGCAGGACCTTGCCCCGGTCGAGGAATTTTCAGAAAAAATACAGGCCGGTAAGCGCGCCCAGGTAACCAGGGACTTTATGATTATCGCCCGGCTGGAAAGCCTTATTGCCGGCAGGACGGTTGACGAGGCTCTTGAGCGGGCCCTTGCCTATGTGGCTTCCGGCGCGGACGGCGTCATGATACACAGCAAGGAAAAATCAGGAGAGGATATTAAGGAATTCTGTCAAAGGTTTAGAAAGGAATACGCGAAAATACCAATAGTCGCCGTGCCGACTACGTATAACGGCGTAAGCGAGACTGAACTCATTGCCTGGGGCGTTAATATAGTCATCTACGCGAACCACATGCTCCGCTCCTCGTATCCTGCCATGCTTAAAGCGGCCCGTATCATTCTTCAACATGAACGTTCCCTGGAGGCCGACGAGCTGTGCATGCCCATAAAAGAAATCCTCGAACTTATTCCGGGAACAAAGTAGGAGAACCCATGCTTGACACATCGCTTTTTGGCGCGGCGCTTAAAAAAGAAGGCTTTGATTTTTACAGCGGCGTTCCCTGTTCTTTTTTGAAGGACCTCATCAACTACGCGGTAAACGAGGCCGAATATGTCATGGCCGCCAATGAGGGAGACGGCGCCGCGGTCTGCGCCGGGGCCTGGCTTGGCGGAAGGCGTCCGGTGCTGCTCATGCAGAATTCGGGGCTGGGTAACGCCGTCTCGCCTTTGACCAGCCTTAACGCCGTTTTCCGTATTCCGGTCCTGGGTTTTGTGTCCCTCAGGGGGGAGGCCGGCCTTGGCGACGAACCCCAGCACGAACTCATGGGGCTGATTACCGGTAAAATGCTCGAGGTAATGGACATTGAATGGGCCTTCTTATCCCCCGATATGGATACGGCCCTTGCCCAGCTTGCCGGTGCTTCAAAATACCTCAGAGAAGGAAAGCCCTTTTTCTATGTCGTTAAAAAGGGAACTTTTTCCAAAGTGGCGCTAAAGGACGACAAAAAGCCCCCTGCCTTTACGGACAGGCCCTGCCGCATGGACATGCTCAGGGCGCTTAAAGAAGGGGGAGGGGAAGACGCGGTATACCTTGCCACCACCGGTTTTACCGGCAGGGAACTCTACGAACTCGGCGACGACCCCAATAACCTGTACATGGTCGGTTCCCTGGGCTGTGTCTCTTCGCTGGGTCTCGGCCTTTCCCTTGCCAGGCCGGATAAAAAAATCATCGTCATAGACGGAGACGGTTCAATACTTATGAGAACAGGTTCCCTTGGGGTAAACAGTTACTATAAACCCGCTTCGCTTCTCCATGTGCTGCTTGATAACCGCTGCCACGAGACTACAGGCGGACAGTTTACGGTTTCCGCCGGGGTAAACTATCCCCTTTTGGCAACGGCTTTTGGCTATCCCCGTTCCATTACGGTCCAGAGCCCGGAAGAACTCAAAGAGGAGAGCGCCGCCTGGAAGCGCGACGGCGGGCTGCTTTTTATACACGCGCCCATACGCACCGGTTCGCCGGAACATCTGGCAAGACCGCTTGTTAAACCGCCTCAAGTCGCTTCGCGGCTCAGGTCTTTTTTAGGAGTTACACAATGATACGCGAAGCAGTTATTATGGCCGCCGGCCTGGGTACGCGGCTCAAGGAAAGAACCACCTTTATGCCCAAGGGTTTTTTGCGGCTGGGCGAACTTCCCATAGTCGAATGGTCCGTGCAAAAACTCATCGCCGCGGGAATAGAACGAATCATCATAGGAACAGGCCACTGTTCGGAATGGTATGAGGAACTGGCAAAAAAATATCCCCTCATAGACCTTGTGTACAACAAGGACTACGCCGCCACGGGAAGCATGGGAACCCTTTTGCTCTGCGCGGAAAAACTGCGCGCCGCTGCCGCTCTAATTCTTGAGTCTGACCTCATCTATGACGCCGCCGGCCTCTTTGTCCTGATTAACGACCCCAGGCCCAACGTGATACTCGCGTCAGGCGCAACCAATTCAGGCGATGAGGTATATCTCGAAGCCGATTCCCGGCGCCTGCTCCTTGGGAATTCAAAAAAGAAGGCGGAACTTGGTTCGGTATACGCCGAACTGGTAGGAATAAGCAAACTCGAAAAAGATACCCTCGACGCCATGAGCGCCTACTGCCGCGCCCACGCGGAGGATCAGCCAACGATGGAATACGAAGCCGCCATGTCCGCGCTGAGCAGGGCCGCGGTAGAAGGAAAAACCGGCAAAAAATTTGCCATAGGAATACGCAAGATTGAATATTACGCCTGGCGCGAAATAGACGACGAGAGCCATTACGAGATGGCCCGCCGGGAGATCTATCCCCGCATCCTCGAAAACGAAGAAATCCGCGCCGTAAAAAGAGAAGTGCTCCTCAATCCCGGACCCGCCACTACCAGCGACAGCGTCAAATACGCCCAGGTTGCGGCGGATATCTGCCCCAGAGAAAAAGAATTCGGCGAAGTCATGGAATGGATATGCGGCGAACTTTCCGATATGGTTGGGGGCAGGGACAGGATAAAGACCGTGCTCTTTGGCGCTTCGGGAACAGCCGCCGACGAGGTGATGATTTCTTCCTGCGTAGGAGAGGGCAAGCTCCTCATCATTGACAACGGGGCCTACGGTGAGCGCTTCGGCAAGATAGCTTCTTCGTATTCCCTTCCCCACGAAGTGTACAAAAGTTCGGGCCAGGTCCTGCCCGATACCGGGGCTATAAAAAAGCGGCTCCTTGACGGCGGTTTTACCCATCTTGCCTTAGTCTACCACGAAACCACCACCGGGCTCCTCAATCCCGTTCCCGAACTTTGCCGCTTTTCCAGGGAACACAATATCACCACCATCGTGGACGCGGTAAGCGCCTTTGCGGCGATTCCCATTGATATGGAACAGGACTGCATTGATTTTATGGCATCGACTTCAAACAAAAACATACAGGGCATGGCCGGAACGGCCATGGTTTTTTGCAGAAAAGAAGCCCTCGAAAAAATCAAAAGCTATCCCATGCGGAGCTATTACCTTAACCTCTGGGACCAGTACAGTCATTTTGAAAAGACCGGCCAGACCCGTTTTACCCCGCCGGTGCAGACCCTCTACGCCCTGCGGCAGGCAATCATCGAGGCAAAGACCGAAACTATAGCGAAACGCTACGAACGCTACAGCGCGTGCTGGAAGATACTGGTCAGGGCGGTACGGGAACTAAAGCTTTCCATGCTCCTCCCCGAAGAAGCCCAGTCAAAGCTGATTACGGCCATAGTCGAACCTGACTCCCCGGCGTACAGTTTTAACGAACTCCACGACCGCGGCCGGGAACAGGGCTTTACCATTTATCCGGGAAAACTCTCCGACGCGGCGACCTTCAGAATAGCCAATATCGGCGACATCAGGGAAAGCGAAATGGAACGCTTTACCGTCTTTCTCGCCGAATACATGAAGGGGCTGCACTAAAAACACGAAGATTAAAGTACCCTTTACAGAGCCGTCTCCTTGCGATTATTATTTTAGCATGCACAGAGAAATCATCGTCGCTCCGTCGGTGCTTTCGGCGGATTTCTACAATATGCCGGAAGAAATAAACTCCATTAAGGAAGCGGGGGCCGAATGGATACATTTGGACGTGATGGACGGCCAATTCGTGCCGCCCATTACCTTTGGTTCCAAAATGGTGGCGGACCTGCGGCCCCATACCGGCCTTGTCCTTGACGTACATTTAATGACCGCCAACCCCGAAAATCAGGTTGAATCCTTTGCGGGGGCGGGGGCGGACTATATTACCTTTCACAGCGAAGCCCATATCCACGCCCACAGGCTGGTCCAGAAAATACACGGCCTCGGCAAACTGGCCGGCGTCAGCATAGTGCCTTCAACGCCGGTAAGCGCCGTGGAAGAACTGCTTCCCGGCATCGACCTTGTGCTGGTGATGACGGTTAATCCCGGCTATGGCGGTCAGGAACTGATCCCCGAATGTATACGGAAAATAGCGGCCCTTGCCGGCCTCCGTGAGGCCCTGGCAAAGGAACGGGGGCCGGGATGGAAGGGCTTTCTTATTTCTGTTGACGGCGGCGTCAACGAAAAAACCGCGCCCCTGGTCAGGGACGCCGGGGCCGACGTCATGGTCGCGGGTTCGGCTTTTTTTACGGCTGCTGACAAGGCCGGCCTGGTACGGACCCTCAAAGGAGGGCCGTCTGGTCAACAATAGGGCCAAATATGCCGAAAATAAAGCAGAGGAGTCGTTGATGGGTAAAAAACCGCTTTTTCTGATCTTCCTCGGAATGAGGATTTTGGCCCTTGTTTCTCCGGGCCTTGAGGCGCAGGACCTTTCTCCACGGCTTGAACGGGGCATAGAGCTTTACAGCAGGGGCCGCTGGCAGGACGCGGCCGCCGAACTCCGCAGGGCCCAGGCCGAGGCCCAGACCCCCAATGACCAGGGCGAGGCCCTGTACTGGATCGCCCTTTCCGAGCTTGCCGCCGGAGAATACGAGGCTGTGGTCAGGGACCTTGACGAACTGCTCAGGGTAAATCCTCTGGGAAGGCGCAGCACCGAAGTTCCCTACGAAAAGGGGCGGGCCCTCTTTCACCTGGGCCAGTACGACCCGGCCGTAATTCTGCTTTCTTCCTACGCGTCCGGCACCGCCGACCCCGGCCGCAGGGCCCAGGCGCTGTACTGGGTAGGCGAATGTCTCTTTTCCCTGGGCCGCCTTGACGACGCTCAGGATATTTTTTCCCATATCATCGAAGAATACCCCCAGAGCGTAAAATACGAAGCCGCCTCTTACCGGCTTTCCCTTATAAACCAGAAAAAGGTTGAAGGAGAACTCCTCAGACTCCTCCAGTGGAGCCACGAGGAATCCCTTAAAACCGTGGAAGATTACCAGCGGCGGGAGCGCTCCTATGACCAGGCCATCATAGCCTATCAAAAACGCATAGCCGATATGCTTAAAGACAACCGCCTTGAGGACCTCGAAACCAGCAATTCCGAATATCAGCGGCAGATCGCCGAACTTGAGGCCGCCCTTGCCCGGGGTTCCCGGCCCGAGGACAGAATGACCAGGCTTCTTGAGCTTAAAACCCGCGCCCTGGAACTGCGGAATCTCCTTTCCGGGGAGGAAAACCGATGAAGCATTTTTTTATCAGGAACCTTGTCAGGAACGCGGCGCTGGTCCTTTTTCTCTGTTCGGCGGCCTTAATACAGGCCGGGGAATTCAGCAGCGGCTTTATCAAACTCGTACTGCATGAACGCTCAGGCCGCTTTTCCCTTTATTATCTGACCGACGCGGTCAACCGGCGCTATGAGCCCCTCTTTGCGGACCAGGACCCCCGTACCAGTTTTCTTAGCGTCATGGTTGACGATCGCGCCTATAAACTCGGCGAAGCTTCGGCGTTTAAAATCCGTCTGCGCGAAGGCGGCAACCCGGCGCTTGTATTTGAATCGGCCTTTCTTACCGTTACCGAGGAATTCCTTTTTACCCGGTCTGAGAATTCAGAGCATGCCGATGGAATCAGCATCGTGGTACGGGCCGAAAACAAAAGCAATCGGGCTTCCCGCATAGGGCTGCGCTTTTTCCTTGATACCAATTTGGGCGAAGGGGAACGCGGCCACTTTACGACGGACAGACGCCCTGTAGAAGGCGAGTTCCGTTATACCGGCGAAAACAGCGATTTGTGGTGGGCTTCGCGGAACAGAAACTGCGGCTTTTTCGGCGGATTATCGGACGGGGCGGACGAGGTAATAATCGGCAACTGGAAACGCCTTAACGACGCCGCCTGGAAGATCAGCGTCCAGGAAGGAAGGAATTTTAACCTGCTGCCCTATTCGGTAAACGATTCGGCGGTGGCCTATTATTTTGAACCAGTCAGCGTTGCCGCCGGAGATGGACGCGAAGGGCGTTTGTGGTTTTCGGCCGCCAAAGGCGGGGAGGGGATCGCGGCCGCGCCGCTTCCCCGGGATACGCTGCTCTGGCCCGATCAGGTTTTTGATTTCGGCGGGAACATACTGAGCTTGCCCGGCCGGCCTCTTGATCCCGGCAGCCGGGATACCCGGGCTGATCTCACAGCCGTACAGGAACTCATCACCCGCATAGACGGCTATATAACTTCGGGAACTATCACCGAAGAAGAATTAAGCGCCCTTGAACTCGGCTTCCAGCAGCTCAAGGCCCCATACGACAGGCAGTAAGAATAGTTCATGAAAGGCGATCCCATACTGACCAGGGCGGCAAGGCTTTCTCGATCGGGCCGCTACGGAGAGGCGATACGGCTTCTTGAAGGAGAGATATTCCGTTACCGGGATTCCTTTACCTATCACTATACCCTCGCCGCTTCCTGCCTCTATTCCGAAGATTACGGCGGCGCTTTTACCTATTTTAAGCAGGCCAGGGACATTAAAATGCGGGAACCTTCGGTTCTGCTTGGTATGGCCCTGCTTTTTCTGCGCCGGGGGGAGATAAGCAGGGCGGTGGATCTGTACCTTGAGATACAGGATGTGGACCCGGAAAACCCCCGTGCCAAAGAAGCCCTCAACATTATACGCAAGTACGGCGATCCCGATACGATCAAGGGAATGCTTGAGTCGGGCAAACTCAAAAAGATTTTTCCGCCCCTTCCGGGCGTTCCCTTTTCGCCTGAAAAGCTTGTACTGCCCCTTGCAGCCGGTTTGGCCGCTGTTCTGGCCCTCGTTGTCGTCGTTGCCGCCGCCAAAGGCAGCTTTAACAAAAAACCCGCGCGGGGCGGCGCCGAAGAAACCATGCTCGAAAAAAACGAAGCCCTGGTCCAGACCGGAGGCAGCTACCGTTATGTGCTAACCAGTAAACAGGTTCTTGATAATTACGAAAAGGCCAGAAAGTTTTTTCTTGATTACCGCGACGAGGCCGCCAAGGTGGAACTTAACCGCATCGTAGAATCCAACGCGGCCGAGGGGGTAAAAAACAAGGCCCGGCTTTTGCTGAGTTATACCACGCCTCCGGGCTTTGACACGCTCAGGGACCGCTATTCCTACGCCGAGGCAAGCGTCGACCCCGTACTGTACCGGGACTGTTATGTGATATGGCGCGGCATGGCCGCCAATCTCGACAGCCAGGAACAGAGCACCTCCTTCGACCTCCTTGTAGGCTACGATACCCGAAGCACCATGGAAGGTATAGTGCCGGTACATTTTCCCTTTGCCATAGCGCTTGATACGGAACAGCCCCTGGAAGTCCTCGGCCGCCTCATCCCCGCGTCAGGTTCAGGCGACTCGCGTATCATTATACGCCTTGAGGGAGCGGCGATTCACCAGGCGCCGGGGCGTTAGGCGCAATATGAAAGCGGTCATACAGAGGGTAAGCGAAGCGCAGATAACGGTAAACGGCGTTACAAGCGGAAAAATAGA
>JAIRTD010000170.1 GCA_031255115.1 Spirochaetaceae bacterium
CCTGCCCCTCCTGGTTTCTTCCCGGTCCGAACGGATCGTGGCCTATGAGGAAGTCGCCGCCCAGACCGCCGTGGAAGAAGCGGCAAAAATAGCCGTCGAAATGGGAACCGACAGCGCCGAATACGGCCTTGCCTTTGAGACCCTGCCCGGCGCGACAAAATACGACGGCCCGGCTCTGGCCCAATCCATGTCCATAGACACCAAAGAAGCCTGGTTTTCCTGGATGCGGAACAACCGCAATGATTCTCCTTCTTTTCTTGAGGAACGGTGGAAGCTGGCGGCGGATTTTGTCGAATCCTCGGAACTCAAGCGGCCTGAGGATATGCGGGCCTTTTTGCTCACCCCCAGGGAACACTTTGTCCGGGAGAGAAACAGGGGCCTTGAGTACGCCGATACCTGGCTTCCCATAGGCTACGGGGCGACCATTACCGACCCGGACGTAGTGGCCATGATGACCACCACCCTGGCCATCAATCCCGGAGAAAAAGTGCTCGAAATTGGAACCGGTTCGGGCTACCAGTCGGCGATTCTGTCCTATCTTACTACCGAAGTGTATACTATCGAAATCATCAAGCCCCTTTTTATCGAAACCGACCGGCTTTACCGGGACCTCGAAAAATCCTATCCATCTTACGGATCCATAAACCGTAAACTTGGCGACGGCTATTACGGCTGGGAAAAATACGCCCCCTTTGAGAAGATCATCGTTACCTGCGCCATAGACCACATACCGCCGCCCCTCTTAAAGCAGCTTAGTCCCGGCGGCATCATGGTTCTGCCTCTGGGTCCTCCGGGCCGTCAGTACATTATGGAGGTTAAAAAAGAGGAGGGCCCCGACGGATCCATCACCCTGAACCGCAGGGACGTTTATAACGGCCTCAGGGTGAGTTTTATCCCGTTCAGGGACGAAATCGGAACTTCCCACAGCATTTCGGGGCCAGATTTCCCCAATTCTCCCTGATTTGTCCTATAACTGTACCTTATATTGTGCTTTGGACTGGACATTTTTGGCAATATACTGGTATTATTGTTAAGCATGGGGGGATTTTATCCATATATAAGTCCGGGTCTTTCTTAAAAAGCCGGCTGCTTTTTCCGATATTAAAAGGGAATCGGGGTAGTTTCGAGTGAAGAACCGATCATTCCCGGCGGCCTGAGAGCTAAGCATCCCAAATATATGGAGTAAAAGGGTTATGGAAGGATTATTAAAGAATCAAAAACCGGCAAAGCGCAGATATTCTATATATCTTACCCCGCTTTCTCCAAACCGTAAAAATGTTTTTTTTCGTATGCCTGCTTTTTTAAGCCGTATAGCTGAACACCTAAAGGGTCTGGGGAGCCGCCTGGCCGGGGCCCTCAGACGCGACACCAAGATCACAAGGACCGCCGTCCTTTCCTGTATTGGCCTTCTTGTCTGCGGGGCGGTGTTTCTCGTCTGTTTTGCCATAGCCTCTCCCGAGCTTCCTCCGGGAAGCCTGACTTCCACGATCAATGACGTGGCGGAAAATTACAATATATCTGACAATTATGCCTCGTCGCAGGTGGTATTGCTCCCCGGCGAAGAACAGAACTGGGCGGCCCTTACCGCGTTTGATGACGGGGAAGAAGAGACCGGCGCGGGCGCTCCGGTAGTTGACCGCAGCACCGATCTTGAATACCGTATCAGGCCCGGAGAGACCCTCTCCGAAATCGCCTACTCGTACGGCATTTCCTATGACCTTTTGGCGTACTACAACAATATTTCCAACGCAAACCGCATACGGGTCGGAACGGTTATCAAAATCCCCTCTCTGGACCACGAAAGAACCGCGGCCCAGGCTATGGCGCGGCAGCCCCGGCGTAACACGGCCCCGGCGCGGAGTACCCCGCGAAGCGTCCGCATAGCCTTTGAAAGCAGGGACAACGGCGAGCAGGGCGGCGCGGGCCTTACCGTGCAGTTCAGGATAGTCGACCCGCCGGCGGAAAACCTTCAATCTTTTGAATGGGACTTTGGCGACGGTAAACGGGGTTTCCGCCCCAATCCCAGCTACGAATATACGACGCCCAAGACCTATGTGGTCAGGCTTACGGCGCGGGACGCGGCAGGGGCCGTATACCGTTCCAACCCCCTCTATGTTGACATACCCCATCCCGGTTCGGTGCGGGAGCATAACACCACCCGCTTTGTAACCCTCTCTTCGCCTGATGAATATTTTGTGGCCGAGGGGAGTATCGTAAAGGTTGCCCGGTATCAGGACCTGTCCCAGGCTCCGCTGGATTTAAGCGAATCGGATAAATACCTCACCAAGGTACGCTTTGAAAGGCCCGGTTACTACGGCCTTACGATTCTCCAGGCCAATAATATTGAACAGTACTATTCGGTATTTGTAAGCCCCATACCGACCATGCACGCCGATTCGTTTGAAGAGGACTTTAACTGGTACAGAACCCAGTTTAATACCGGCACTACCTCCAACTGCGGCCCCGCTTCGGCCTCCATGGCCATAGGCTGGGCCCTGGGCAGATATTTCCCCGTCTCGTCAGTGCGCCAGACCATAGGCTGGCAGGGCGACGGCGGCACCAGTTTTGAGGAACTTCTCAGGGTAATCAAGAATCAGGAGATACCTGCCTATATAAGCCCCATACGTTCGGTTCAAAATATCAAGGATGTTATTGATTCAGGCAATATAGCGATCATACTCTTCCACACCGACGGAGTACGGACTTCCCGCGCCGACCCGGCGGCGGATCTTTTTGGCAAATACTACAACGATTCCGTAGGTCACTATATAGTCATCAAGGGCTATTCCCTGAACGGCGAATACCTCGTTACCCACGATCCCATACCCAGCGATTGGGGTGTCAACAGTTTCCGCTACGGCGACGAACTGAGCATGATAGGCAGAAACCGCTACTACGCCTCAAACGAACTGCTTCGCTCCCTCAGGCGCGCCGACATGATTGTGGTTCCCCGGATAAACCCCTAAACGGGATCCATCTATTGTCCGCCAGGAACGCCATCTTTGAGGTGTTCCCTGATAAGGGCGGTAAAAGCGCCGCCGTATTTGGCAAGTTTGATTTCTCCTACGCCGTTTACCTCTCCAAAACCGGACAGGGTGAGCGGTTTTTTTTCGCACATGTCCCTGAGGCTCGCGTCAGAAAAAATAATATACGCGGGAACAGCGGCCTCTCTGGCCAGGTTCTTTCGTAATTCCTTTAATTTTGTCATCAGGGCTTCGTCAGTTCCTGATAAAAGAGGCGGCGCAAAACTTTTGGCGGCTCCGGCTTGTTGTTTCGGTCCTTGCCGGCTTGGGGCGGGCTTTCCCGTGTCCCGCTCTCCGGCGTCCGGTCCTCTACCGTCCGGTCCTCTGCTGTCCCGCCCTCCGGCATCCGGCCCCCTGCTGTCCGTCTGGGGACGCTTTGGTTCTTCCTTTGCCAGCATCAGGGAAAGGGGCTTTTTGCCTGTAAGGATTTCCTGCCAGAAGCGCCCTTCTTTTACCACCGGATATTCGTCTCCTTCCAGGGCAAGGTAGTCTTCCTGTATCAGGTAGTCCATAACAGCCCTGATACGGCGGGGTCCGGTATCGGCCATAATGCCGTAGGTGCTGAGGCTGTCTAGCCCCGCGGCAAGGAGCTTTTCGCTCTTGTTACCCCGCAGTATGTCGATGATCATTGTTTTGCCAAAACTCCGGCCCCGTTGCTTAAGACGCAGCACGCATGAAATGAGCTTTTGGGCTTCGAGGCTTATATCCGCAGCTTCGAAAAGGGTATTACAGTTGGAACAGTTGCCGCAGTAAGAAGGGGCTTCTTCTCCAAAATACCGGAGCAGGCGGGAACGGAGGCAGTCGGTTCCGGTCGCGTAAAAGACCATGCTTTTAAGGAGTTCAAGGTTATGCGCAATAACCGCCTCTCCGGCTTCGTTGTCATGGTTATTGGTAATAAGAAACTGGTTAATCCGCGTATCCCTGCCGGAATAAAAAAGAACGCAGTCGGCTTCTTCGCCGTCCCGGCCCGCCCGGCCCGCTTCCTGGTAATAGCTTTCTATGTTTTTGGGCATATTGTAATGGAGTACAAAGGACACATTGGATTTGTCTATGCCCATACCAAAGGCGTTAGTCGCCACCATGACGGTTTTGCGGTCATAGAGAAAATCGTCCTGGTTTTCGCGGCGTTCCCGGTCGTCAAGCCCCGCGTGGTAACGGGAAGCGGCATAGCCCTGACGGCAGAGCAGGGCCCAGACTTCGTCCACTGTTTTTCTCGTGGCGCAGTATACAATGCCGCTCTTTGCTTTGCGGGGTTCAAGAAAAGCAAGCAGGGCGGCGTCCTTGTTTTTGGGCTTTTCTACCCCAAAATGAAGGTTCTTCCGGTCAAAACCGGTGGTAATGGCAAAGGGCTGTTTGAGCTCAAGGCCTTTGCGTATATCTTCTTTTACCCGCACGGTTGCAGTGGCGGTAAAGGCCGCTACCGCGGGCCGCCTGTCCAGGCTGCCGGTAAATCCGGCTATCTCAAGATAGCTGGGCCTGAAATCATGCCCCCACTGGGACACGCAGTGGGCCTCGTCAACCACTATCAGGGGAAGCGGTACAGAAGAGGCAAAATGGCGGAGTTCGGCCTTGTGGAGCCGTTCCGGGGCGAGGTACAGAATGTTGTATTCCCCGGCGGCGGCGCGGCTTACGGTCAGTTCGTATTCAGAAGCAGAAAGAGAACTGTTCAACAGGGCGGCCTTTATCCCTGATTCCGTAAGGGCGTTTACCTGATCCTTCATAAGGGAAATAAGGGGAGAGATGACCACGGTCATTCCGTCCAGCATGAGGGCGGGTATCTGGTAACACAGGGATTTTCCCGCGCCGGTAGGCATTACCGCAAGAACATCACGGCCTTCAAGTATGGCGGTGATGACTTCTTCCTGGCCGGGCCTGAAAGATCCATACCCAAAAAAAGCCGCAAGAATTTTATGAGGATCTTTTTCCATGCTTCCCTATACGTTGAATTTGAAGAACACTACGTCCCCGTCTTGCACGGGGTATTCCCGGCCTTCGACGCGGTACTTGCCGGCTTCTTTTATTTTTGCCTCGCTGCCGTATTGAAGCAGGTCCTCATAGGAATACACTTCGGCCTTGATAAAGCCTTTTTCAAAATCACTGTGAATTACCCCGGCGGCTTTGGGGGCGCTGTCCCCGGCGTGTATGGTCCAGGCCCGGCATTCATCGGCGCCGGCGGTAAAAAAGGTCCTCAGCCCCAGAAGCCTGAAGGCCGCGTGTATCAACGCCGAAAGGCCCGATTCTTTAAGGCCAAGTTCTTCGAGAAATGCGAGGCGGTCTTCTTCGCTCTCAAGGCTCCCAAGTTCGGCCTCGAATTTGCCGCATATAGGGACCGCCTCCGATCCTTCGGAAGCGGCCCGCCGGCGCACCGCTTCAACATGGGCCGAGGGAGCGGCGCCGGAAGCAATGCGCCGCATTTCCGCTTCGTCCACATTGCATACATAGAGCTGGCTCTTGGCGCTGATAAAATGGCAGTCATACACGGCCGCTTTTTCGTCGTCGCTCAGGGGAACGGAACGCACCGGTTTTCCGTTTTCAAGCGCCGGGCCTATCTTGTCCAGGGCGGAAAGCACTGTCTCGGCCTGTTTTTGTTCGGCCTTTGCCTGAACCTTGAGGGCGCGCTCGGCCCTTTCCCGGCGTCTGGACAGGGTATCAAGATCCGCCAGAGCCAGTTCAATATTGATGGTCTCCATGTCGGAATCGGGATCTACCGTATTGGACACATGGATAATGTCAGGGTCGTCAAAGCAGCGTACCACCTGGGCTATGACGCCGACTTCCCTTATATGGGAAAGAAACTGGTTTCCCAGGCCCTCCCCCCTGGAGGCCCCTTTGACAAGGCCCGCGATGTCGACAAATTCCACAGTGGCGGGAATGGTTTTTTGGGGCTTAAAAATCCCGGAGAGCTTTGTAAGTCTTTGGTCAGGAACATTGACTATACCCACATTGGGGTTAATCGTGCAGAAGGGATAATTGGCCGCCTCGGCCGCCGCGCCGCTGAGGGCCTGAAAGATCGTTGATTTTCCTACATTGGGGAGTCCCACTATGCCGCAATTAAGTGCCATAGCCTATTGTACGGGCCTGGCCGCGCCGGGTCAACGGCTGCTCACACGCTTGCGCGGTCCAGTACGCTTGCGCCGCCCACGCGCCTTTGCCGCCTCATCCTAAATCGCGTTATCAAAAGGCTTGTGTTTTGCCTTGTAAAATTATATGATAGCCCGTCTGGAGGTAGTTATGGCGTTTGCGTTGAGCAGCTATCCGGTGGTGTACCGTTCAAAATACTCAGCCGGGAAGTGGACTGAAGAGTATATCGAAAAACCGCACAAGACTCCCGCCGAAGAAGCGGCCCTGAGCCAGGCGGAAGGCGCCGCCCTGGCCGATTCCCGGAATTTTT
>JAIRTD010000214.1 GCA_031255115.1 Spirochaetaceae bacterium
CTTTACCGTCGCCATAGCCACGGAAAATGAAAGCATGAATTCCGCGGCGGTGCGGCTGCTTGGCCTGGACCGGGACAACGTAGAATCAATGGCAACCGAGATCATTCTCGGGCAGCTCCGTTTGACCGTAGCTTCCCTTACCATCGAACAGATCAACCAGGACCGCGAACGTTTTCTTGACGCTATACGCAAAAACATCGACATTGAACTTGACAAGATAGGGCTTTGCCTTATCAACGTAAACGTTACCGACATAACCGATGAGTCGGGATACATCGAAAGCATAGGAAAAAAAGCGGCCCTTACGGCGATCAACCAGGCAAAGGTGGATGTGGCCGAACAGGACAAGCTGGGCGCTATCGGGGAGGCGGATGCCCGCAAGGAACAGCAGATACGGGTCGCCGAATTCGCGAAACAGCAGGAAGTTCAGATTGCCCAGTTCAACAAGGATCAACAGGTACAGGTGGCGGAACTGGACAAAGAAAAGCAGGTTCAGATCGCGGGCTACTCCAAGGAGCAGCAGGTAAGGGTAGCGGAGTTCAACAGGGATCAGCAGATACAAATCGCCGAGTACAACAAAGATCAAGAGGTACGTACCGCGGAACTCAGCAAGGAACAGCAGGTTAAGGTCGCCGAATTTACCAAAGAGCAGCGCATACAAACCGCCGATTATAACGCGAAAGCGGTGGAGGGGGAAAATACCTCCAGGGCGGAAATCGCCGTGTCAAACGCAACGCTGGCCGAACGGGAGGCCGAAGCCGCTATGCGGGGAGAGGTTGCCCAGCAGGAGGCCTCTGCGGAAATACAAAAGGCGAAGGCCATGGCCGAACAGCGCCGTCTTGAGGCCGAAGAAGTGGTTCCCCGCGAAATTGAAAAAAGAAAGCTCGAAATTGACGCCGCTGCCAGGGCGGAACAGCAGAGGCGTCTTGCCCAGGGCGAAGCCGATGCTATTCTTTTGGTAAAATCCGCCGAAGCGGAAGGAATCAAAAAAGTTCTTGACGCAAAAGCGACAGGCTATCAAACGCTTATCAAGGCCGCAAACAGTGACGCGAAAAGCGCCGCAACCCTTCTTTTGGTTGAAAAACTTGAGGAGATTGTCAAGATGCAGGCCGAGGCGATTAAAAACATAAAGATTGACAAGATCACCGTATGGGACAGCCCGAACGGCGAAAACAGTTCCACCGCGAATTTTGTACGCAATCTGGTAAAGACTCTACCGCCCCTGCACGACATTGCCCAGCAGGCCGGCCTTGACCTCCCCGGCTTCCTCGGCACCCTGGAAACGAAAAAAGACAGCGCCGGGCCGGAACAAGTTCAGAAAGCCGCTGATTAAATTGACGCTTCCCGGCGCTCCCCGCAAAGCTCTGGTTCGGCGTATTTGCTCATTCCCTTGCGCAAATATGCCGCATGAGGCCGCCTCATGAAAACCGTTTTTCGCCAAAGCCTTCTTGTACTCACTCTAAGCGCCCTGGGGCTTTCCCTGTCGTTTATGATCTCGGTCCTCATTTTTATGGATTCCCTGTACTACGAAACCAATACCCAAAACATACTCAACACGGCCCGCCTTGTTTTGCTTTCCCTTCCCAAAGAAAAAGTATACGCCGTTTTTGAAAACGCCCGGCCCTCGCCTAACGCCTCACCCACGCCTAACGCCCCGCCCGAAACGGACGCGCTATTCCGGCCTACGCCTAACGCCGCGCAGGAAGCCGTGTCTAAAGCCCCGCCCGAGGCCGGCGCATTGTCCCAGGCCGGCGCTCTGTCCTCGTGGATGAAAGAACTCCCCGCGCCGTACCGGCTTACCCTGATTGGAAATGACGGCAGGGTTCTTGCTGATTCGAGCTTTCCGCGGGAACCGCTTCCCAACCACGGGGAAAGGCCCGAAGTAAAGGCCGCCCTTGCGGGAAACGCGGGGAGCGCCCGGAGAAGTTCGGAAAGTCTTGGCACGGAACTCCTCTACGCCGCGCTGCCGGTATACGCGCCGGGCGCGGGCCCTCAAAACACGGCCCGGCCCGTAGGGGTTTTTCGCCTGTCCATGGAAACGCCGAATTTCGCGCGCCGCGTATCCGCTTTTGCCCTGCCGTTTCTGTTTGTCGGCGCTGTTTTTTCTCTTGCCGCCCTGGGAACAGTCTACCTCTTTTCCCGTTCCCTTTCCGTTTCTTTTGCCCGCCTCGAAAACATAGCCCGGTCGGTACATACAGTTTCGGCCGATGTTTTCCATAAGGCGATACGCTCCCCGCATCTTATCTCCGGCACCGGCGAATTTATCGCCCTCGAAAAGGCCCTTAAATCAATGGCGGCGGAACTGGATTCGCGCATAGAAGCCGCCCGGGCCGAAGGACGGCGTCTCGAAGCCATTCTCAACGGCATATCGGAAGCGGTCTTTGCGATGGACGAAAAACTCATGCTTCATCTGGTAAACCAACAGGCGAGAATTCTCTTTGGCATAGACGGAGAAACGGATATCAGGACCCGTTCGCTGCTCGAAGCGACCCATTCAACAGAACTCGAAGCCGCCGCGAAAAACGTTCTTGCAGGAAACGCGCCTGAGGAACTGGAGATACTCTGTCATAACTTTGCCGTCCGGCGCCGCTTCCGTGTCTTTGTCTCGGCCCTTAAACGGCAGGACCCCGTTCCCGCGCCGCCTGAAGCATCCCGGCCCGGAGCCGAAGAACCGCTTCTCTCCGGCGTGGTGATGGTTCTTGGTGATATGACGAGAATCCACAAACTTGAACAGGTCCGAAAGGACTTTGTCGCCAATGTCTCCCATGAACTGCGCACCCCCATTCAAATCATCAAGGGCTTTGCCGAAACCCTTTTGGATTCTCCCCTGGACAACAAGGAACAGATACGCCATGTTACTGAAATAATCGAAAAAAATTCGCGGACCATGGAAAACCTTACCACTGATCTTTTAAGCCTGGTGAGCCTTGAAGACGAAAGAAGCGCCGCCCCCGGTATGGAAGAAACCGCTATAGGACAGCTTCTTGAAGAAGCGGCCGCTTCGCTCAAGTTCCGCGCCGGAGAAAAAAAGATACGCGTTGAGCTGCGCGGAGAAACGGAACTTTCGGCAAAGCTCAACGGCGCGCTTATCGTACAGGCCCTGGTGAACCTCCTGGACAACGCGATAAAATATTCTCCTCCCTCATCAAAGGTACTTCTCGCGGTGGAACAAAAAGACAATGATCTTGTTATTTCCGTTCAGGATGAAGGTATGGGCATTCCCGCAGAACACCTTGACCGCATTTTTGAACGCTTTTACCGCGTTGACCGCAGCCGGAGCCAGGACCCCGGCGGTACGGGCCTTGGGCTTGCCATAGTCCGCCACATAGCCCTGCTTCACCGGGGAAAGGTAGAAGTGGAAAGCCACGCCGGAGAAGGTTCGGTGTTCAGGATGCGGCTTCCCCTGACAGATTGAGCTTTCTAGTTACTTGTCAAACCAGTCTTGCGCCGCGTGGACATGACGTTTTGCTCCTGCCTCAATAATCCCATTATTGTTTCATTTTTATGCTCGGTTAACGGGTAGCTTCCTGCTCGATCGAACTTGTTTTGTCCGCGGCGGGGCCGCGGACATTCAAGCTGTGTTTTTTAGAAGCTTAGGCAAAATCCTTGATGGTGTTTTTCTGCTTTATGCCGATAAGGGGGATAAACAGAGCGGTCAGGAGTATAGACAGGACCAGGCCCAGGGTAATGGCTATCGTGTAGGTAGTAACGGGGTTGCCGGTCATCGCCGTAATGGCGGGGCCCAGACATTCGTTAGCCGCAAAGAAGTACGCGGTTACCACCACGGTCATAAACGCCGAGGGTACAAGGGTAAACCAGAAATTTTTGCCGGTTTTTGCCAGATACGCGCTTACCGCCCAAAGGCCGATGGTCGCCAGGGTCTGGTTGGACCAGGAGAAGTAACGCCAGATGATATTGAAGTTCGCACTGTTCTGGAGTGAGAAGAGAACCAGAAGAACGCCGACGGCAAA
>JAIRTD010000255.1 GCA_031255115.1 Spirochaetaceae bacterium
CACTTCTATGGTAAAGCTTTATACCCTGAAAGAAAAGGGGAAAAGCAAACGCAACTGCCGCGCCAAGGGCAAAAGGGAGCAGTATACGGAAACTTTCCCGGAAAAGCCCCTGTTCGGGAAGTATGGAAAGGGGAACAAAGCGTGTATGCCCAAGCCTTTGCGCCAGGGCCTTTTTGCGCCACAGGGAAAGCCACGCGAGGAACAGGACCGGAACAAGGATACAGATCAAAGGCAGGGGAATCCCGCTCATGATAAAAAGGCCGCCCCAGCAGAGGAGCAAAAAGCCTGACGCGGCAAGGCGTTTTATACCGGAGGGACGCCGTAGAAGCCGCAGGGAACCAGCTGTCCATTCTTCCAGGGGCGGAGAAAGCACTTCAAGCATGAGGCAGGCCAGGGCGGCAAGGGCAAAACCGGGCGCGCCGAACCAGGCCAGCGGCCCGAGGAGGGGAAGCGCCGGAACAAAAACCCGCCCGGCCCGGAAAAAAAAGAGCATAAGAAACGACGACGCGGCAAAAACAAGCAGGGGAAAAACCAGGGGCCTCGAAAACCCCTCTATTTTAAGGCTGTGGGGAATCCCCGAAAGCGCCCGGGCGACTTTTCCTTTGAGGGCGGCCTGAGTCCCGGAAAAAAATCCGGACCGGGGAGGAATAAAGAGCCGCCTCCCCTCTTTGCCTATAAAGACCGAGCGGAGTTTTTCAGCGTATCCGTCATCACGGGGGTCAACGCCGTCAATGTATTCCCGGTACTGATCAAGGGGAACCGCCTGTATCCCGTCAAAGCTATCGTAAAAAACCCTCTGGCTGGATTCGGAAATAACCGTTTCTATGCCCGCTTCGGCAAGCAGGGAGCGCAGTTCCCGGTCATTGTACGAAGGATCAACGCTTATAACGCCATAGGAAAGCCCGGCGGCGGGCAGGCCCCGGTACACCAGAAAACCAAAGCCCAGGGCAAGACCGAGGGAGACAAGACAGCACAGCAGCGTTGGTTTTTGGATACTCATGGATGCTCTCTAGAGTTTGGCAAAGGCCGCGGCAATAAAAATACCCAGGAGGACGCCGACCACCACCTCAAGGGGCGTATGGCCGAGAACTTCCTTGGTCGGGTGGTATTCAATATTAAATCTTTCGGCGACGCTTTTACCCAGAAGATTCAGCGAGCGGGCCTGCAGCCCCGACGAACGGCGCACCCCCACCGCGTCGCGTATGATTACCATGGCAAAGAAGAAGGTAATGATGAATAGATTTGAACCTATGCCTTCCAGAAAGGCCACCATGGTCGCCATGGTAGAAACCATAGCCGCATGGCTTGAGGGCATGCCGCCGGTCCGCCATACAAAGGTTTCGACAACATCACGGGCTGTTTTTCGTTTTGACCTCAGGATAACAATGATTGTTTTGAGCAGTTGGGCAAAAATCCAACTCGAAATAGACGCAAGAAAAATCTGATTTTCAAAAAAAGCCTTTAGCGTCTGCCCTGTTACCGATACCGACATTACTTAACAATCGCTTGTCAGCCCCCCCTTTGTCAAGCCGGTACAATAGGGTATAAAGATAATATGGCGCTGGAACTGCGTGCCGCCGAGAACGATGACCAGAGACGGCTTGACCGCGTACTCCGTAAAAGCCTGGACGCCCTGCCCCTTTCGGCCATACACCGCCTGATCAGGACGGGCAAGGTACGGATAAACGGAAAAAAGGCCTCAGGAGAGTTCCGGGTCAGGGCGGGCGATACAATTACCGTAGAAGAAACCACGGGGAATTCCGTTGCGCAAGACAAGGCTCCCAAAGGCGGTTTTTATCCTGAAGGCGGCGGGGTTTATCAGGACAAAAGCGGCGAAAAAAGCCTTTCTATATTGTATGAAGACAGGGACCTTTTGATACTCAATAAACCTCGAGGCGTGCCGGTCCACGGCCAAAACAGCCTTGACACCCTGGCGCGGGCCTATCTTGAGGCAAAGCTCGCCCCTTCCCTTTCTTTTCGTCCTGGCCCCCTCCACCGGCTTGACTCCCCGACAAGCGGGATTCTGGCCTTTTCGGCGTCCCTCAGGGGCGCGCGGGAATTTACCCGGCTGCTTAGAGAAGGAAAACTCAAAAAATACTATCTCGCCGTGGTTCAGGGTGAAGTAAAAGGGCCTGAAACCTGGGAGGACCTTCTTGTCAGAGATAAAAAAACCCGTACAAGCGCCGTTGTCCGGAACGGGGAAACAGCCGGAAAGGAACGGCCAAAGGCCGCCCTCACCCTTGTCCAGCCCCTTTTAACCACAGGGGAGCGCAGCCTGCTCCTCCTCGAAATCCGCACCGGAAGAACTCACCAGATACGGCTCCAGGCCGCCTCACGGGGCCGCCCCCTCTGGGGAGACCGCAAATACGGGGGAGCGCAAAACAGCGGGGGCATATTCCTCCACGCCCTGCTCCTCGTGTTTCCCGGACAGGACAATATTCCGGGCTTTCCAGCGTATTGCTTCGCCCCTCCTCCACGGAGCTTCCTCGAGGCCGTCGAAGACCTTTTTCGTTGTTCCGAAAAGAAATTATACGATTTATGTTCAGAAAAAACGGGAATAACCGTATATAATTATGAGTGTAAGTAACACGCCGCCTTGCAAGGGCGGGTTTATGGAGTATATTCCGGTATGTTCAGGGATATTTTCTGGTTCCTCAGAGGAATAAAAGTGTATGCCCTCATCGGTGAAAGCGGTACCGGAAAAAGCTTTCGGGCCAAACTCGTGGCCGAAAAAAACGGCATTGATGTTATCATTGATGACGGCCTTCTTATAAAGGATAACCGTATCCTCGAAGGCCATTCGGCAAAAAAAGAAAAAACCTTTCTCGCCGCGGTCAAGGCCGCCCTTTTTGACGACAAGGCGCGGAGAGACGCCGTCGCCCGGCGGCTTCAGGCGGAAAAATTCAAAAAAATACTCATTCTGGGCACTTCCGAAAAAATGGTCGGCAAGATCGCCGCGCGGCTGCAGCTTCCCAATCCGGGGAAAATAATAAAAATCGAAGACATAGCCAGCCAGGAAGACATAGAACGGGCCATACGGACCCGCCGGGTCGAGGGCAAGCACGTGATTCCCGTTCCTTCCATCGAAATCAAACGGAACTACCCGAATATTTTTTACGACGCCATCAAGATATTCAAAAAAAAATCGGTTCCCCTTCCCATACAGATAGGCGCGCCTCCCAAGATACACGAAAAATCAGTGGTGCGGCCCGAATATTCAAAAAAGGGAAAGGTGATTATTTCCGAAGCCGCCCTGAGCCAAATGGTTATCCACTGCGTTGACGAATACAATCATCAGATACGGATAAAAAAAATCGTGGTCAAGGATGACGATGCCGGATACCGTCTGGTCATTACCATTGACGTGCCCTACGGAACCCAGCTTGCGGGCAATATCCACGAACTCCAGCAGTACCTTATTGACAATATAGAACGATATACTGGTATCCTCATTGAGGAAATAAACATCATTATCAACAAGATTATTCAATAGGAGTTTTCCATGTGTACAAGGTTGAAGGTCTTTGCGTTTCTTTTGCTTGCCGCTGTCAGCGCCGGACGGGGTTTTACCCAGAGCACGGACGCGCCGGGCGGGTCGGTTTCGGACGCCGGGAGCCTCTACACCACCCTCCCCCAGACCAGGAGCCGGCATTATGAAATATACGCCGAAGGCGGCGGGGAAGCGGCGGAAAAGCTGGCAAGAGAAATGGAAACCCGGTTTGAAGTTTACAACCGGCTTTTCCGTTTTGAGGAAAGCGCCCTGAGTTCTTCCCTCAGGGTCATTGCCTTTGAAAGCGCCGGCGCCTTTGACAACTATGTAAGCGCCCAGTTGGGCAGAAAACGCGACGGCGCCGTATACCTCCATTACCAGCGTCCCGAAAGGCGCGAACTGGTGCTGCTGCGTTCAGGCCCGGAGCGTGTTACGGCGCATCAGGCCTTTGTCCAGTTTTTACGGGCCTTTCTTCCCAATCCGCCGTCGTGGATACGGGACGGCTTTGCCGTGTATTTCAGCACCCTGGGCTTTACCGAAGCAGGAAATATCAACTATGAAGAAAACCTTGCCTGGCTTGATACAGTCAAGGCCTGGGGCAGGGAAACGCCGGAGATGGATTCGGTACTCATGGCGGACATTCGGGGCGATTTTGAAAATTTTATCCCCGCGGCCTGGGCCCTGGTATCCTTTCTCCTCAACAGCGGAAACATTGATTACCAGAGAACCCTCTTTGAGTCGTTCTTGCTCCTAAAACCCGAAGCGGGCGCGGTGGAAAACAGCCGTATCATACAGGAACGCATGAACGCCTGGATCAACAGCGCCGCCTTTGCCCAGGACTACCGGAGTTATTTTGAACTGCGAAAAACCTTTGCCGAACTGGTGGACATGGGAAGAGCCTCCTACTACGCCGGGGACGCGGCAATGGCCGAGATGTATTTTCTCCAGGCCATAGAATTAAAACCGGACCACTACGCCCCCTATTACTACCTGGGCGTCATGGCCTATGAGCGGCGGAACTGGGACCTTGCCGAATTCTACTATGAAGCGGCCCTGGATAACGGCTCCGACCAGCCCCTTAGCTTTTATGCCCTGGGAATAAACGCCCTCTCGGCAGGCAGAAACGCCGACGCCAGGGTCCTCCTGAACCGGGCCGCCGAGGCCGACCCGGAACGGTACGGGGACAAGGTCCGGGAACTCTTGCAGCAGGCGCAATAGGATTCCTGTTTCAAACCCAAGCGGGCTTGGGAGCAGAGCGGATCGGCTATTACCGGGCTTTTTGCAGCACCCCGCCTATGATTTTTTTTGAATGTCAACACGCACACGCAACACACGCACACACAAACAGAACGTGTCAATAGGTCAGGTCGAACTTTGAATTTTGAAACAGGGGCTTTGGACAGCCAAAACGCGCAAGGGATAGAAGCGGAAATCCCGCAGACCCCCTGCGGGGGTCGAGGAATTGGAGCGGATAGCCCGGTCCGGCGCCTGCGCCGGATGCGCCCAAAATAAACTTGACATTCGGCCTGTTGTTATTGCGGTATTTATACCGGCGTGATAAAATACCCCCATGAAAATACGAGTCGTTGTTCCGGTCCTGCTTTTGGGCCTGGTCCTTTGGGTTTTTGGCTGTGTGTCCAATCCTTTTACCGGCAAAAGCACCATGGCTTTTGTTGACAACAGCGAGCTTTTCCCCGCGTCGTTCCAGCAGTACGAGCAGTTTCTCGACGAGAACCATATTGTTACCGGCACTGCCGACGCGGTTATGGTAGAGCGGCTCGGGAGCCGTATCAGGGCGGCGGCGGAAAAATGGCTTGACGCCGAGGGTCATCCCGAATACCTCAACGGCTACGAATGGGAATACCACCTGGTTTTAAGCGACGAGGTAAACGCCTGGTGCATGCCCGGCGGCAAGATCGTGGTGTATACGGGTATTCTGCCGCTTACAAAAAACGAAAACGCCCTGGCGGTGGTTATGGGCCATGAGGTCGCCCACGCGCTTTTAAACCACGGCCAGCAGCGCATGAGCGCCGGGGTACTCCAG
>JAIRTD010000258.1 GCA_031255115.1 Spirochaetaceae bacterium
AAACTCAGCGCCGGTTTTAAGCCCCACAACGAAGAAAACTCAGGCAGCCGGACCCCGGCAAAAAAAACGGAGACGCCGGAGAACGCTCTCCCCGGCCTGTCCCGGGACGAACAGGAACAGTCCGCCAAGATAGCCCAGGCGCGTGTCAAAGGCTACGAGGGGGACCCCTGTCCGGCCTGCGGTTCCTTTACCATGGTCAGCAACGGCACCTGCATCAAATGCGACACCTGCGGAGGAACCACCGGGTGTAGTTGACGGCTTGTTTGTATATCGTATAACGAGTGATTAACCGGACGCGGAGCCCATGCCCTCAAGCGCTTTGCGGAGCCTCGCGAAGGTTTCGCCGCCTATATGGCAGTAGCCGCCGGGGTTCTTGTCAAGGTATTTTTGATGGTACTCCTCGGCGGTGTAGTAGTTTTTAAGGGGCAGCGCTTCAACGACGACGGGTTTATCGTATTCCCGCTGCAATGAGGCAAGGGATGCCTCTATCACAGGAAGCTCATCCGGGCCGGTATAGTAGATTCCTGTCCGGTACTGGGTGCCTGTGTCGTGGCCCTGGCGGTTCACTGTGGTCGGGTCTATGGCGAGGTAAAAGAGCTCAAGCAGGCTTGTGAGAGAAAGGACGGTGTCGTCATATTCAACCTTAACGGTCTCGGCGTGCCCAGTGTCTTTCCGGCACACATCCTCGTAGCTGGGATTGGCGGTTCTGCCGTTGGCATAACCTACCTCGGTCTTTGTAACGCCCGGTATACGCGCAAGGTATTTTTCCGCTCCCCAGAAACAGCCTCCCGCAAGATAGATGGTTTTCATATTTTGTCTCCCAGGGCGGCTGTCAAGGCCGCGTTCTATAGAATAAGGCCTGATGCCCAGGCACTGATAATGTTTCCTGCCCGCGTGAGGATTGCTTCTTCGGCAGGACCAAAGCGGCCGGGCCTGGGGCTGTCGATATCCAGAACGGCGAATACCTTTCCCGCCCTGAACAGGGGAACGACGATTTCTGAGGCCGAGGCGGAATCACAGGCAATGTGGCCGGGGAAAGCATGGACATCGGGAACAACAAGGGTTTTTCCGTCCAGAGCGGCCTTGCCGCAAACGCCCTTCCCTTCTCCGATGCGGGTACAGGCGGGAAGGCCCTGAAAGGGTCCAAGGACCAGGGTCTTGTCTTTAAGCAGATAAAAGCCCGCCCAGTTTATATCGTCGAGGTACAGTTTTAGCGCCGCGGCTGCATTGGCAAGGCCGGATACAAGATCATCGTCGTCTTTAAGCAGCGCTTCGAGCGCCGCCGGAAGCAGGCTGAGTTGTTCTTCGGCGTTTTCGTTTTTCCGCGCTTCAACCATTAGGTCCCCCAAGAAGTTGTGTGAAAACCGCGGCCCAAAAGGAATCCGCTGTTTTTCATATTTTTAGTATAACGATTTTTTCTGTGTGTATAAAGCGCTTTATCCATAAAGCGGTCTTGACAACAGCGGAAAAACAAAAGAGTATGGTTTCAGCGGCCCGCTCCGCGAGGATTCAAGTACAGCTTTTAACCGAAAAAAAGGCGGCCTCTTTTGCGTACCATACTCCGTTATCTCAAGCCGTATGTTCCCAGAATGGCGGCTGGTCTTACAATTAAATTCTCCGGTTCGGTGATGGACCTTTTGCTCCCCCTGATACTTGCCCATATGATAGACCGGGTGGTTCCCCGCAAGGATATGCACCTGGTTCTTCTTTGGGGGCTGCTCATGGCCTTTTGTTCGTTTCTTGCCCTGGCGGGAAATGTCATTGCCAACCGCATGGCTTCTTCGGTGGCGCGGGACGCGACAAGAACCATACGGCATGATCTCTTCAAAAAAATTTCCCTTTTAAGCTGCGCCCAAATAAACCTCATGAGTGTCCCGTCTCTGGTATCCCGGCTTTCCTCAGACACCTATAACGTCCACCGCATGTTAAGCAGCATGCAGCGCATGGGAGTCAGGGCGCCCATACTGCTTTTGGGCGGTATTCTAATGACCATGATTCTGGAACCGTCTTTGGCCCTGGTGCTGATAGGGACCCTGCCTTTTACCTTTCTGGTGGTTTTTTTTGTTATACGCAAAGGCATACCGCTTTTTACCAGGCTCCAGGAAGCGGTAGACGCAATGGTGCGGGTAGTCAGGGAAGACGCTTCGGGCATACGCATTATCAAGGCCCTCTCTAAGACCGAATTTGAAAAAAAGCGCTTTGCCCAAACCAACAGCGCCATGAGCAGGAGGGAATGGGAGGCCAATATGGTTATGGGCGTTACCAACCCGGCCATGTTCTTCTTCCTCAATATGGGTCTTGTGGCGGTGATCATAGCCGGAGCGTATCAGATAAACCAGGGAAAAACCCAGAGCGGCGTCATACTGGCCTTTCTCACCTACTTTACCATTATATTGAACGCTACGCTGACCATTACCCGTATGTTTGTAATGTACTCCCGGGGGAGCGCGTCGGCGGAGCGTATTGCCGAAGCGCTGGCGCTGGGAGAGGATATGCCGCTCATTAAGGGAACAGCGGGGAATCCTGAATATCACATCGCCTTTGAAAATGTGCGTTTTACCTATCCTGCCCAGCGGGAACTTCTCGGCGATATAAGCTTTACCCTAAGGCGGGGAGAAAGCCTGGGCCTGCTCGGCGAGACCGGAAGCGGCAAGTCCGCCATACTACAGCTTCTGCTCCGTTTTTATGACCCCAACGATGGGATCGTACGCATAGACGGCCGAGATCTGCGGAGCATGCCGCCTAACGAGCTCTACCCCCGCTTCGGCGTGGTGTTTCAGCAGGATGTGCTCTTTGCCCAAAGCGTACGGGAGAATATCGCCTTTGGGCGGGAACTTGACGACGACGAAATACTGCGCAGCCTCGACCTCGCCCGGGCAGGAGCTTTTGTCAAAGCCCTTCCCCAGGGCATGGCGTCTCCTGTTAGCGCCAGGGGCATGAACCTTTCGGGAGGGCAGCGCCAACGGCTTCTTATCGCCAGGGCGCTCTCTCCGCCGGAAAAGGGAAAACCTGGGCCTGAGATACTTATTCTTGATGATGCTTCAAGCGCCCTGGATTACCGTACCGACGCGGAACTGCGGCGCAGCCTGGACGAACATTTTAAGAACACGACCAAAATCATCGTGGCCCAGCGTATAAGTTCCATAAAACACGCCGAACACATTATCGTACTGGAAAAGGGCCGCATAGCGGGAGCGGGCAGCCACGCCGAACTTCTTGATTCCTGCGCGCTCTACAGGGAAATCTACGATTCCCAA
>JAIRTD010000299.1 GCA_031255115.1 Spirochaetaceae bacterium
TGGTTGGCCCGCTCCTTTCTGGTCATGGAAGAAAGTATGGCTTCTTCCTGTTTGAGGCCGGCCTGGTTAATATCATCTTCGCTGATCTGTCCTGCCATACCGGGTATCAGGTCCAGCATGGATTTTAGCGAACCCATTTTCTTTACCGAGCGAAGCTGGCTGAGCCAGTCCTCAAGGGTAAAGGTTTCCTTCTCCATTTTTTTCCGGAGCGTTTCGGCTTCTTTCTGATCGATTGCTTCCTGGGCTTTTTCGACCAGCGTAACCACATCTCCCATGCCGAGTATGCGGCCGGCGATACGTTCAGGATAAAAGGGTTCAAGGTCTTCGCTCTTTTCGCCGGTCCCTACAAATTTAAGCGGCTTGCCGGTAATGGTTTTAAGCGAAAGCGCCGCGCCGCCTCTGGTGTCGGAATCAAACTTGGTAAGAATGACCCCAGAGAGCCCTATCTTTTCGTCAAAGGTCCTGGCTATGTCCACGGCGGACTGACCGGTCATCGCGTCGGCCACGAGGAGCAGTTCGTCAGGCTTGCACGCGTTCTTGAGCCTCGCAAGCTCGGCCATCATAACTTCGTCAATCTGAAGCCGGCCCGTCGTGTCGATGATCATCGTGTCAACAAGATTTTTCCGGGCCCAGGAAAGCGCGCCCTGATACACCTTGACCGTGTCCTTTGCGCCTTCATCCTTAAAGACAGGAATCCCCGCCTGCTCTCCCAGCACCGAAAGCTGCTCTATAGCCGCGGGCCGTATCAAGTCGCAGGCCACAAGCAGAGGCTTGCGCCCTTCTTTTTTAAGCCTGAGGGCAAGTTTCGCCGAACTCGTAGTTTTTCCCGAACCCTGGAGTCCCAGCATCAGAATCGTCGAAATAGTATCAGGTCCTTTAAGATTAAGACCCTGCTGCTCGCCGCCAAGAAAAGCCACCAGCTTGTCATGAACTATTTTGACAAACTGCTCTCCGGGATTTACCGACCGGAGCACCTTCTCGCCCCTGGCTTCTTCTATCGTCGTATTGACAAAACGGCGCACCACCCTGAGATTAACATCAGCCTCAAGCAGGGCCATCTTGATAGCGTCTACCGCTTCGTCGATATTCTTTTCGCTGATTACCGCCTTGCCGGAAACCTTCCGCAGCACATCGGTAATCTTTTCGCTTAATTTATCCAGCATACAGACATTGTAACTTTGCAAGGCCAATTACTCAAGGGAGGGGGGCGCATTTCCTTGCCGCCGCCGCGTAACCGCAACAACAACTTCGCGCCCCCCTGCGCGCGAGCCAAGGTCTCGCGCTACCCCCGGATAGCTGTTATGCGCTACCGGTCCCGTACCTGAAAGGGTATGGCTGCCGAGAGGCCGTATGCCGGGGGGGCGATGCGTTCCCAGATAGAAGCTTCCAGAACGTCTTTGTCAATGTGGGTATAAATCTCCGGGCTAAAGTCAGGGACCGGGTGGAGGCTGTACTGGGAATTAAGAAAGGCCAGGTTAAGTCCGGGGCCTGAGGAATTTTCGGGGCTCATGCGGACCATGGTTCTGCTGTCTCTGGTAAGGGCGTCCCATGCCCGCGCTGATTCTGCGTAAAGGGCAAGGGCCCTGGGTCTGTAGGCGGGATTGCCGGTACGGCCGGCGAGGGCGTCCATGGTAACGCCGAGGTTGTTTCTAAGCACCATGAGCCTTTCGGCAAGTTCCATGTGTTCGGGTCTTTCCTGGGGCTGGAGCAGGGGGAAGCGGTTTCGTTCCGCGTCAAGAATATCAAGCAGTCTGGTATAATAGCCTTCGGCGGCGTAGTAATCGCCCCGCTGAAACGAGGCGTTCCCCAGGGCATAGAGTATGCGCCGGTTAAAGGGCATGGCTGACGAAGCCGCAAAGAATTTTTCCAGGGCGGCCTGCCATTCCTGTCTCTGATAATGGGCGGCGCCGGTACGGTACAGTATTTCAGGCGGCGCCCAGCCGGAGCGCTCTGCCTCATCGTAATACCGCAGCGCCGCGGCCATGTTTCCGTCTTTCTTAAAATACTCAAGGTCCCCAAGGTCGGCGTAGATTCTGCCGTAGCGGGGAGAGCGGGACAGGAGGTTCCGCCTCAGGGCGTCTTCAAAAATATTGATGCCCTTGACCAGTTGTTCTTCCGCGGGGAACAGTTCGCCGTCCAGGGTCAAAAGCCAGGCGTAACGCCGCTGGGTTTCGATACGGTTTGAGATACGGTTTCTCGAATTCTCTGCTGAAATGTCAAAGGCCCGCACGGCGTTCTCCAGGGCGCGCCGTTCTTCGGCAGTGCTCCCGTAGTGGCTGTAATACCTGGAAAGCTGGTAGTGGGCTTCAGGATAAGCGGGGTCGGCGTTTATCGCCCGGAGCAGAAGGTCCCTGAGCCCTTCTATGCGGCTTATGTTCTCGTCAGGGACGCCGCTGGTTTCTTCGAGGCGTTTGTCCAAAAGATAGCCGCTAAGCTCGGTAAGGGTTACCGCGGAAATTTTGCTTCTCCTGTTGGCCATAAAGTGAAGCTGCAGGGGCAGGACCTGGCCAAGCTGGTCGGTGCGTATAAAAAACTTGAGCATGCGTTCAAGGTATTCGTCTTTTTCACCGTAGCGTTCCATGAGCCGGGCATAGTCGTTGCGGGCGGCCTCGTAATGCTGGGCCTTTTCTTCTGGAGGAAGTTCCTTGCCGTCATCGGTCATGCCGTTGTCGCCCCAGGCAAGCTGATTGTCCCCCCGGGCAAGGAGGCCTTCCCGGTCGTCAAGGGAATAATCCAGTATATTATGCCGCAGTATGGCGTCGGCTTTTTGGTAGTTCATGAGGTAGTTGGTCTCAAGATCAGCGTAATCAAGGGCGCCCTGTTTATCCCGGGGATAGTAATAGAGCAGTTGGTCGTATTTTTTTTCCGCGTCAAGATACTGCCGCGCGTCGCGGAACCCTTCAGCATAACGGAAGAACCACTTCTTGATACGCCGTATCCTGAGGGCTACTTCAAAGACCACATTGGCCTGGGTGTAATCCCCGGCCTCAATGCGGCTGTAGCCCCGTTTGTAGGTATTGTCGGCCTGTATGGGGACGATGATGAACTGGTGTACCAGATAACCTACAGAGAGGAGCAAAAGACCGCAGAGCGCGACAATGCGGAATATGGGGAGAAAGTTGTGTACAAAAATATAGGCGAAACTTGCCTGTTCGGCCTCAAGCTCCGCGCCGCTTTTCTTTTCGAAGCCCCGGGGAATGGGTATGGCGCGGCCAAGTATCTTTCCGGCCAGCGAAGCGGTTTCTCTGGGCGGAGCGCCGCCGGTAAGTTTTTTTATCAGGGCGCTCATCATATCCGGGGCCACGGCCTGTTCGGCGATGAGTTCTTCGCAGGCGATTCTGAGGTTCAGCGGATAAGAAGCAAGGGTCGCTTCGAGCTTTTCGAGTTCTTCCTGAGAAAGCTGAATCTCCTCCACATCGCCTGAGGCTTCGAGGCGGGGCCGTGTTCCGCTCTGGGCCGCCCTGGGCGCCGTGTCCGCAAGTACATCGTCTACGCCGGAGAGGGAAAACTCGTCCATGTCCCCCGGTTCGGAGAAGGTTGTTGCATCAAGGCTGAGGTCGGCATCGGTCATGCCGAAATCAGCGGACGAACCATCGGGGTTAAAACTGTCAAACGAATCAGAAAGAGCGTCCTGGGACGCTTCTCCGCCCAGTTCAAAGGATTCTTCGCCCGGCGGTTCTTCCCCGCCCAGGGATTCTTCTCCGGCCAGGGCCCCGTCGGCAAATTCTTCCGGCGAGGCCTCGGCGGTTTCGGCAAGGAGAGGGTCATCGGTACCGTCAAAATCAGGAATAGAAAAGTCGTCAAAACCATCGGAAGCGTCTTCGGCGCTTTCTTCTCCTTCCGGCGGGGACAGAGCTTCGTCTTCTGGGGACAGAGTATCGTCTTCTGGGGACAGAGCTTCTTCCGACAGGGACAGAGTATCGTCTCCTGGGGACAGAGCATCGTCTCCTGATGGGGACAGAGCTTCTTCTCCTGGTAGGGACAGAGTATCATCTCCTGGGGACAGAGCTTC
>JAIRTD010000008.1 GCA_031255115.1 Spirochaetaceae bacterium
CGTTCAGCCTCCTCCTGGCCGGGTTCGCGCCAGGGCGCTAGTTCTTTCTGGTAATTGTAGAAGGGCTGGGGATCGTATTCTTCAAGGCGGGAACGGTATTCTTCGGGGAGCATTCTTCCCCCGGCGTAGTAGTACCACGCGCCCCGGAGTTGTACCGCCCAGTCGCCGTTCCGGTATTCGGCACTGTCGATGACCCCGGGGTAGGCAGCGGCCAGGGCCTTTGTAACCTGTTCCCCCCGGGAAGGCGCACTCTCTACGCGCTCCGCGCGGCCGCGTAAAGCAGAGCCTTCTGGCGGAGACTCTTCCAGGTTGTACAGGTCCCCGCCCGGAACGTGACGTTCTTCTTCGGAAAGGATCGGGGATCTGTTTTCGCTCGTACCCCTGGCAAAAAGCGGGAAAGAAACAAGCAAAGAGACTGATATAAAGAAAAAGGCCATATTCTGCCGGTACACCATATTAGTTCCGCCTTTACCTTGAGCATAGCACCGTCTGATAAAAATATCCACTGCGTAACAAGGCGGCCCCGCGCGCTTGCCTGTACTGGAGCGGCTCTGGCAGGACAAATATTTTTCCCAATAATCTTGCCTGGAGGCCCAAGTCGAATTATCCTTATAGGGTGGTTACATTCAGTGGCCGATTTACAAATGGGATCGTTAAACAAGTTTAATATCCATATTTTTTAAGGAGAAATATATGAAGAAGTTTTTTCGCGGGCTGGGTATCATGCTCCTGGCCGCTCTGGCAGGCTGCTCCAGTTCACAGGTGGCCTATGTTGACACTATCCCCTGGGATGCTGAATTCGATGTAGTGGTCATCGGTTTTGGCGGCGCCGGGGCATCGGCCAGTATTGCCGCCGCCGAAGCGGGGGCCAGGGTACTGTTGACCGAAAAAGCGCCTCTGGGTCACGAAGGGGGTAACAGTCGTTACTCGTATCAATTGGTGCGGAACTACGGCAGCTACGAAGCCGGCATAGCCTATGTAAAGGCCGAAAGCGCGGGCTTTGATCACATGACCGATGAGATCATCGACTTTATCGTCCGGGGTTCTATGGAAAATGCCGTCTGGCTCGAATCGGTGGGCCTGGCCCCGATAAACCGTGTCATGAAGCCCCTGGGAGAATACCCCGAATTCCCCGGCGCGAATCAGGTATTTATGGATCTGGTAACAGACCCGGACCTGGCCAGCGAAAAACCCTACTGGGCGAATCTGCGCAAGGGAGTGGTGGACCGGCAGGACAAAATCAGCGTGTGGTTTGAAGCTCCGGCCAAACACCTGATTCAGGATCCCTTTACCAAGACCATTGTTGGGGTTCAGATTGAAAAAGAGGGCCAGATGCTGAACGTCAGGGCCAAAAACGGTGTGGTTATGGCCTGCGGCGGCTTTGAGAATAATGAGACCATGATAGAATACTACACCCAGCGGGAACATCTATACCCCATGGGAACCCTCTACAATACCGGTGACGGCATCAGAATGGCCCTGGAAGTAGGGGCCGACCTCTGGCATATGAACGCCCTTTCCGGTCCTTTTATCACCGTTAAAGCGCCGGGTATGGAAATAGCCTATTTTGCCCGGAAAACCAGTATGGTTCAGAGCCTGGCCGCTGGCGGCGGGGTGATCATTGTAGGCAAAGACGGCACCCGCTTTATGACGGAATCCGAAGTAACCCGGCACGGCCACATCTACTACAGTGGTAACTTTTATTCCCAGATTACCCCGGACCCCATGTGGATGATTTTTGACGAAAACGCCCGGAGGGCGGGCTTTGACCTGCCGCCCCAGTTCAGCCCGGATCTTTCCGCCGAGATTGCCAGCGGTCTGGTGGTCCAGGCCAATACCATCGCGGAACTGGCCCGGAAAATCGGGGTCCAGGTTGACAGCCCCATCCCCAACTCGTCGCCGATTTCTACCTTTAGGTTGAACAATTGGGACCAGACCTACCGTACCGTGGGCCTGGTGAACCAGGTAAATGCCTACAACCAGTACTGCGCCAATAACTTCGACCCGCAATTTAACCGCAAGCCCGAAACTATGGCGCCCATCAACCGGCCCCCCTACTACGCCCTGCAGTTGCAGCCGGCCATGGTAAACACCCAGGGCGGCGCCCGGCGGAACATCAAGTGCGAAATCCTCGATCCCTTTGGCAAACCCATCCCCCATCTCTACGGCGCGGGGGAATTTGGCTCCTTCTACGGCGGCAACTACACTGCCGGGGGCAATGTTGCGGAGACCATGTTCTCCGGCCGGACCGCGGGAACGAACGCCGCCCTGCCCAAACCCACCCTTGAACCCCTGTCGCTCGCCAGGGCAGCTTCACAGCTGCGGAGCTTCCCCAACGAGATAGCCCAGCAAAAACAGATCGCCCTGGGGACCAATGAGTATCTGGGCGTCGCTACCGGCATGGGCGGGGAAGTCGTCGTTAAGATACGTATAGACGGAACCAGGATTGCCGAGGTGGAAGTAGTAAGCCACAACGAAACCCAGGGGCTTTCCGACCCTGCTATCGAGCAGATTCCCCAGGCGATAGTTACCGCCAATACTCCCACTGTGGACGTTGTCGCGGGCGCTTCTATAACCAGCCGGGCAATCATGAACGCGGTAAAAGACGCGCAGGCAAAGATAAAATAGCAGCCGGTTATAACTGTTTGCCAGGCAAGGAATTAGAGTTTGTCCGCAAAATAACCGGCTTTGTGGACAGACCCGAATAAGCCGATTCCGCCTGGCAAATTCAAACTAGAGCTTGTTCCAAAACCCGGTTAGTTTCGGAACAGCCTCATGTATAAAAGGTGTTTCTCAACCCAAACCCCCTTGTTTTGCAAGGGGGTTTTTTAACAGAAAAAGCCCCATAAACGCCTATTGCCTTTTCATGCACAATAAGGGTACAATGAATTCTGTTGTTTAAAATAAGGATGAGCTGTGAAGTATAATCATTTGATTTTTGCCTTACTGTTTTTTAGGGGTGTTTCCGCCCTTTTTGCCCAGGATATAATGACTGCGGAACGTTACCTTTCTATTGTAGGGGAACGTTACGGATCAATACGGGATTACGAAGCCCGTATAGGCATACGTTCAGGCAATAGCACCATGAACGGAACAATCAGTCATCTGGCCCCGTCTTTTCTTCGCATTGATTTTTCCGATCCCCAGGACCAGGTAATCGTTTTTAACGGCGAACTGCTTACCGTGTACCTCCCCGAATACCGGGCGGCGCTGAATCAGAGCATCAATCGCAGAACCAGTCCTTCTGGCGGCGCTTCGCTGGCAACCTCCCAGGGCCTGGCCCTGCTCAGGCGGAATTATGTTCCCGCCTTTGTAAGCGGCCCCGAACCGGTGCCCCTGGAAAGCGGTTCAAATGAACAAGTGGTAAAGATACGTCTTACGCGGCGTTCTCTTTCGGAGGGGTTTAGGGAGATACTTCTTGACATTAACCCCGAGACACATCTTATCAGACGTATCGAGGGCAGAACCATAGCGGACAGCGTGGTACGTTTCGATTTTACCAATGTATCCATCAATCAGGGCATCCCGGAACAGCGTTTTGTATATGATTCTCCGGCTTCGGCAAACATGTACAATGACTTTTTATTCCGGGACGCGGATTAGGAGAAGCTATGGATTCCCTCGGCGAAAAACTGCGCTCCGCCCGGGAGAGCAAGGGTTTGGATTTTGAATATGTGGGCAGGGAGACCAATATTGCCCGCAGATACCTGGAGGCCCTTGAGCTTGAAGATTTTTCAAAATTTCCCGGAGAACCGTATATTCTGGGTTTTATGCGGAATTACGGAGAATACCTTGGCCTCGATGTAGACGAACTCCTCTCCCTGTACCGTTCCCTCCGTATACAGGAACAGCCTATTCCGGTAGAAAAGCTGCTTCTGCCCCAAAAAAAGTCGCCAAAGGGATTGATCATCGGGCTTCTTGTTTTTGTGCTGGCAGGGGCCCTGGGCGGAGCGGTGTACGGCATACTCCGCATCATACCCAAATCAGAACCGGTTCAGGCTGCCGAGGAACGCAAGCCGCTTGAATACACCCTTGAAGAAGCATACCTTGAACGCCGCTTTTATGTCGGTGATTCAATCTTGATTCCCCTTGGGCTTGATCGCTTTAAGATGGAAATCCTTTCGCTGGACGATGGGGCCCTCATAGGAGCGCCTCTGGGCAATGTGGAACTTGGTCTCAGCGGAGAAAGAATCGTAGATATTGACGGCGACAGCATAAGCGATTTACGCATGATCCTTTCGGATTACAGCAAGGGAGACCCTTCCAAAGGAGGGCTGGTTCGTTTTGAACTGCTCTCTGGCGAATTGATAGTAGAAATTCCGGATGACCAGCCTCTGGGAAACGGCGAATCAGGCGCTGCCCAGGGTCCCGAAGTGCTCAGTCCCGCGGCAACGGCCGCCCCGCCCATTTTTTCTTCGCCCAGCGCCTATCCCTTTACCCTCCAGGCCACTTTTACCGGCTACTGTATGTTCCGCTGGGAGAGCGACCGGAGAAACCGGGAAGAGATGTACTTCCACAAGGCTGATGTTCAAAATATACAGGCCCAAAACGGCATACGGCTGTGGATATCCAATGCCAGCGCCGTACGGCTCCAGGTCATAGGCGGCGGCAGAACCGTGGACCTTGATGTAGGCGGCCCCGGCGAAGTAGTCGTGGCCGACCTCCGCTGGTTCCGGGATGATGACGGCCGTTTTAAGCTGGCGCTGATTAAACTTGACTAATCGTTTTTTTCTCGATCCCTTTGGCTGTGTAAAAAACCAGGTTGACGCTGAAACCATGATGGCCTTTCTTGGCGAGGCCGGCTGGGAACAGGCCGAAAGCCCGGAAGCCGCCGACCTTATCATCGTCAATTCCTGCGGATTTATAGAAAGCGCCAAACGGGAATCCCTTGACGCGGTGTTTTCGTACCGTACAAGCTACCCGGAAAAGAAAATACTCCTTGCCGGCTGCCTTTCTCAGCGTTACGCAAAAGAACTTGAAGAAGACCTGCCCGAAGCGGACCTGCTCTTTGGAAACAAGGATCTTTCCCGTATCGCAGATGCCGCGGCCAGGGCCATGGAAGGCGGCGGCCGC
>JAIRTD010000263.1 GCA_031255115.1 Spirochaetaceae bacterium
CAGAAGAACGCCGACGGCAAAGAGCGGTATCGCTATGATAAAGCGGTTTTTGATGGGCTTCTGGTCATACTTCATCGCGTCGGCAATGGTAAGCCTCGCGCTGCGGAACGCCGTATCCCCGGAGGTGATGGGGCAGGCCACAACGCCGAATACGGCGAGTACGCCGCCTATCCAGCTCATGTAATCGACAGACGATTTTGTAACAATGACTGGAGCGGCAACAGCCGTTTCAACGCCGACCACATTAAAATGCGCCATGGTAACGGCTGCCCAGATCATGGCGATTATCCCTTCGAGGATCATGGCGAGATAGAAAACCTTGCGGCCTTCGGTTTCGTTCTTGAGACAGCGGGCCATGAGCGGCGACTGGGTGGCGTGGAAGCCAGAAATAGCGCCGCAGGCAATGGTGATAAAGAGGAAGGGAAAGATACGGGCCATGATATTGGTCCCCTTGTCGGGCCTGAAGTTTACAAGAGAAAATTCAGGGACCTTTACAATTTCGCCGGTAACAAACATCATCACCGTAAGCCCGATAGCCATGATAAAAAGACAGGCGCCGAAAATCGGATAAACGCGGCCGATGAGTTTATCAATGGGCAGTATGGTCGCCAGAATATAATAGGCGATGATACAGGCGATTACCACATAGTAGAATGTGGTACTGTCCGGGGCAAACATGGTCCTGAGAACCTGTGCCGGCGTGGTAACAAAAACGACGCCGACAAAGATAAGGAGTACAACCGAAAAGACCCGCATGATGTAGAGTGGGCCTTTTCCGAGGTATTTGCCGACAATTTCCGAGATACTCGCGCCGTCGTTCCGTACCGAGAGCATGCCCACAAAGTAGTCGTGGACAGCGCCGGCAAAGATACAGCCGAGTACGATCCAGGCAAAAGCCGCCGGGCCAAAGAGGGCGCCGGCTATGGCCCCGAAGATGGGCCCGGTTCCGGCGATATTGAGAAGCTGGATAAGCAGGGCTTTCTTCCAGTCCATACCCACAAAGTCTACGCCGTCGTTGATTCGTACCGCCGGTGTTTTAGCGTCCGCGTTGATAACAAAGATTTTTTCGGCGATTTTACCGTAAATGATGTAGCCCACTATCAGAGCTACAATTCCGATAATAAAAGAAATCATATATTCCTCCTCAGGATATTGCAGGACAAAGTCCTGTCCTCTGCCAACGGCAGATGTTCTGAATTTTAACATATTACCAAGAACAGAAACAAGTAAAAAAAGAACGAAAAAAAAGCGCAAGATTCCGCTTCCGGTCAAGCCCGAAGGGGCTTTACGCGCCTTTTGGAGCGCCATTTTGTTGACAAGTTTCTAAACGAGTCCATTTTCTCCAAAATAGTAAAAACATTCTCGGTGTAATATCTTATTTTGAAAGTTTGCCGGAAAGCGTTGACTTATTTGTCAACAGCCCTAATAATAGTACTTATTATGGTAGAATCTCAGGCTTTACAGCACTATTCCCTGTTTGGCGGCCTTTTGGCGGAACAGATCGATCAGATACGCCCCCTCATGGAGCAGGAAAGCTACCGGCCGGGCGATGATATTATTACCGAAGGAAGCCCCAACGACAAGATACGTTTTATCCTGGACGGAAAGGTCGAAGTGCTCAAAGCCAAAACCAGGCTTTTTGAATTTGGAGAAGGAGACGCCTTTGGAGAGATGGAAGTGCTTGACGTAATGCCCTCGGCGGCGACCATCAGGGCCCTGTCGCCTACCAAGGTGATGTCTATTTCCAACAGGGCCCTCAGGGAAATTTACAAGATAGATATAAAAACCTTTGCCCTGCTTATTATGAACCTGGCCCGGGATCTTTCCAGGCGGCTTCGCAGCATGGACGAAAAAGCCGCCTCCTTACAGGATACTTCCGCTTAGGCAAGGCCCTTCCGCTTAGGCTACTTCGTAACCCTCATCGACTATAGCCGCCTTTACCGCGTCCAGGGCTGTTTTTTCAGGATCGTATTCCAGCGCCACCGTACCCGCCTTGAGGTCAACCGCCGCCGTTTTTACCCCGGCAAGGCCAAGAGCGGCCCCGGTAACCGCCTTTACGCAGTGTTCACAGGACATACCGTTCACTTTTAATACCGTCTTTTCCATAAAATCACCCCTTTAAGAGACCGGGCTTTACCAGACCGGCGGCGGGAAACGCCATATAAAACAACAAGCCCGCCGCAAGCGGCAGCGAGACCGGCGTCCCGGCCTATCCGTTCAACCTGCTTTCGATAGCGTCTAACTCGGCGTACAGTTCCTTGGGCAGTTTGTCGCCGAACTTGGGATAGTGGTTCTGTCTCACATCTTCGATTTCTTTTTTCCAGCCTTCAATATCAACGGAACAAAGCTCATTCATCACGTCCCAACTGACGCCCTGCGGAGGCTCGATTGAACCGGATTTGGGGAGCTTGCCGATGGGGCTGTCCACAAAGTTATCCTTGTCATTGCAGCGGTCAAATACCCAGGCCAGAACCCGGCTGTTTTCTCCGTAGCCGGGCCACATAAACTTGCCTTCGGCGTTTTTGCGGAACCAGTTGACAAAGAAAATTTTGGGCAGCTTGCCGGATCTGCCTTCGGCTTCGGCCTTTTGACCGAGCTTTATCCAGTGCCCGAAATAATCGCCCATGTGATAGCCGCAGAAAGGCAGCATGGCAAAAGGATCCCGCCTGACCTGGCCTACCTGGTCGGAAATAACCGCGGCGGTTACTTCGGAGCCGGTAATCGAACCCATAAACACACCGTGTATCCAGCTCTTGCTCTGGTTTACCAGAGGAATCGTGCTGGGCCGCCTGCCGCCAAAGAGAAAAGCGCTTATGGGCACGCCCCTGGGGTCCTCCCATTCAGAGGCAATGACCGGACACTGCCGGGCGGGCGCGGTAAAACGGGCGTTGGGATGGGCGATTTCTTCGCCCTTGGGACTCTTGTCGGTCTGGGGAGCGGGCCTCTTGTTTCCCTTCCAGTCAATGATTTCTTTACCCGGCGCGCCGTGGCCTATCATCTCCCACCATATATCGCCGTCTTCGGTAAGACCGCAGTTGGTAAAAATCGTGTTCTTTTTTATGGATTCCATGGCGTTAAAGTTTGACTCGTTGTTCGTTCCCGGCGCCACGCCAAAAAAACCCGCCTCCGGGTTAATGGCGTAAAGCCTGCCGTCATCACCAAACTTCATCCAGGCAATATCGTCCCCAACCGTCTCTACCTTCCAGCCGGGAAGGGTGGGGATGAGCATGGCAAGATTGGTCTTGCCGCAGGCCGAAGGAAAAGCGCCGGTAATGTATTTTACTTCGCCCTGGGGATTGGTGATCTTGAGAATAAGCATGTGCTCCGCAAGCCAACCTTCGTCCCTGGCCAGCACGCTGGCAATACGCAGAGCCAGACATTTTTTGCCAAGCAGGGCGTTGCCCCCGTATCCCGAACCATAGGACCAGATTTCCCTTGTTTCGGGAAAATGGGAAATATACTTGTTTTCTATGGGGGCGCAGGGCCATACCCCCTTGTCCGTTTCGCCCCTGGCAAGGGGCTTACCCACCGAATGATAGCAGGGCACAAAGAAACCATTCGAACCCAACACCTCGAGCACCCTTGCGCCCACCCTGGTCATGATATGCATATTGGCGACCACATAGGGCGAGTCGGTTATTTGCACCCCGATCTTGGCTATACCCGAACCCACAGGACCCATGGAAAAAGGAATCACATACATCACCCGGCCCTTCATGGAAGCCGCGTAAAGTTCCTTCATGGTTTTTTTAAGCTCTGCCGGATCTATCCAGTTATTCGTCGGACCCGCGTCAGCCTGATTCCTGCTGGCAATATAGGTACGGCCCTCTACCCTGGCCACATCGGAAGGATCGGAACGGTAGAGCACACAACCCGGCCGCTTCTTTGGATTAAGAGGCGTAGCAAGCCCGTTATCCACAGTGATCTTTATCATACGGTCATATTCGGCGGGAGACCCGTCGCAAATCTCGATGGAATCGGGCGTCATAAGCAAGGCGGCCTCTTCGATCCACTTTTTAAGTCCTGAATGTTTCAGCTGGTCAATAGTCATAATTCTTCCTCCCATGCAGGCGGCGCAAACCGCTATGGATATTATGCTTCAATAGTAATGCAAAAGGAATACTAACTCAAGGCATCACCTTGCCCGGGCGCCGATTTAATCATACCACGTTTCCAGGTAGTTTGGGCGCATTTCCGGCGCAAGCGCCGGAAACCGGGCTTTCCGGGGTTCCGCTCCGCTCCATTCTTTGCGCGCCGCGCAAAGAACGCTTCGCGCCCCTCCAATCCCTTGCGCGAGACATCGAGCGCATCCCGGCATAAAAAGTATTGCTGTTTCAAAACTTCAATTTTGAAGCAAACTCAAATACAAGCTATTAAATAGAAGGAACTTTAGTAATAGGGCGCATTCCCTCTGTTGGAAGCCCTCCGGCGGCAAAACAGGGTTCAACTTAGAGAGGCGCAACGGGCTTGCTTCAGAATTGCTATTTGAAATAAATTCATAAAAAAAATAGTTGACCTAGGTCATTATACATGATAAACTGACTTGATAGAGTGATTCAAACAATTGACTTGATATAGGCGGCGCCAAAGCGGAAGGAGGGATTTATTTGGAAAAAATAATGGAAATA
>JAIRTD010000110.1 GCA_031255115.1 Spirochaetaceae bacterium
GTCTTTCCGTTCATGGTAGGCCCTGGTCTGGAGCTTTGCCGCGCCTATTTCAAAATTGGCGATATTCCGCCGGGAATCAATGTTCATTCCGGCAATCCAGCCGTCGGTAACAATGTAGAGGCAGACGCTGACGCTTACCGCGAGGATGGTGAGGAAGCTCTTTACCTTGTGGCGGGCCAGGCTGCGAAAGGCAAGGCGTTTTAATTCGATAACTGAAGTAAATTTACCCACAGGGACCTCCGTCTCAGGCTGAACGCCGCTGGTCGGCTTCTATCTGTCCATCGCGTATCATGACGACGCGCCGGGCATATTCCATGACCATTTTATCATGGGTAGAAAAAATAAAGGTCGTTCCGTTTGTTCTGTTGAGGTCCAGCATGACTTCGAGTATTTCCCTGCCGGTTTGGGAATCCAGGTTTGCCGTCGGTTCGTCAGCCAGAATCAGGGCGGGCCTTTTTATCAGGGCCCTGGCAATGGCCACCCGCTGCTGCTGTCCCCCGGACAATTCGGCGGGCCGGCGCTTTTCCATTCCCTCAAGACCCAGGGCCTGTATCACCGGGGCAAGACGCTCCTGGATTTCTTTTTTGTCAAGGCCAAGGAGCATCAGGGGGAAGGAAATATTTTCTTCTGCCGATAAGACCGGAATAAGGTTATAGGCCTGAAAAATAAAACCTATGTACTTGCGCCGCAAAAAAGCCAGGGCTTTCTTTGAAAGGCCGGCCGTATCTTCGCCGCGTATCTGCATGGTTCCCCCGCTCAGGGTATCCAGACAGCCGGCCAGATGGAGGAAGGTCGATTTGCCCGAACCGGAAGGCCCGGCTATGGCGGCGAATTCCCCTTCTTCAAAATCAAGGGAAACTCCCCGCAGGGCATGCACGACCTGGCCCTGAAGCCGGCCCTTTACGGCCTGGGCGGGAAGCCCGTAATCCTTAACCACGTTTTTTGCCTGCACCACTGTCATCACGCCGCTCCTTTTGTCAGAGAATAAATCAGGTTCCCGGAACCTCATTATTTTGTTAGTTTACACTAACTATGACCCAGACACAATATACCAGAATCCAGTCCACAGGGACAATGGGCTTGCGGGATATTCTTCCATGCTCCCCGTGATTGTACTATTTATCTAGTACAATACTAAATGAACTAATACAATATGTCAAGTGAATTTTTTGCAAAAAAACAAAAAAATTTGCGGATAAGCCCTATTTTGATAAAAAATGTTAATTCTTTAGTATACAAGAAATTAGGCTTTCGGTATTCAGAGGCCCATCAAGCCGACGCCCCCAGCCGAGGCAGGTTCGGGAAAGACGGGGATATTAACAAAGAGTGAGACAAAATCCATAACTTCCTTAAAATCAAGATATATCCAAATTTTACCGCAAAGTCAAATAAGTAAAAAAGAACCCTGACTACGCTGACCAGTACAGACCGGGCAAAGGAGGAATTTAACCGCAAAGGCGCAGAAGGCGAAAAAAGTAAAGAGATGCTTCTCGATAGCCGCTTAGCGAACTTCCTTCGACTTTTTCGACTTCGTGGTTGGTTCTTCAGTCCTCTGTTCATAAGATTCGCCTTTGCGGTTAAACAATTCTGTGGGGTAAGTAATGCACCTAACAGGGGGGCAGCGGGAGACTTGCGCGGGCAAGGCTCCCGCGAAGGGGGGACGGACGTGCCAAAATATGCGGGGCATATTTTGGGTTTGGGGTTTTGCGCAGCAAAACTCCCTTGCGCGGCGGCGGCGGGGAAATCGTCCCCCCTCTTTACTTTTCTGTATTTTGCTTTAGTTCGTTTAGGGCGGCGAGGCCGAATATATCCCTGGACTTGAGTTCGTCGGCGATGGAATTGGGGACGAGCATCATGGAGTTGCCGGCTTTGAGTCCCTCGTTTAGAATTGAAAGTATTTTGAGTTTTAGGGCGCCCTGGTCTCCGGCGTAGACGGTCATGGCTTCTTCCAGTTTTCGGGCGATTTCGATTTCGGCTTCGGCCAGGAGTACGCGGCCTTTTTTTTCCCGTTCTGCCTGGGCCATGCGGGACAGGGAATCCTGCAGGGCTTCGGGTATTTGTATGTCGGTAATTTCGATGTGTTGTATGGTGATGCCCCATTCGGTGGTTTTTTTGGCGACGTCTTCCTGTATTTGTTTTTGGATGAGTTCGCCGTGGGCAAGGAAGGTTGACAGGTCATGGCTTGATATGGCGTTTCGCAGGGCGGTCTTGGAAGAAAGGACGACCGCTTCTTCGTAGTGTTCTACTTCGAGGATTGCTTTTTCGGGGTCCCATACGAGCCAGAAGCAGAGGGCGTCGACGGTTACGGTTACCGAGTCCAGGGTCAGGGTTTCCTGGGCGGAAAAATCCGTTACTCTGGTTCTGATGTCTACTACTTCGGCGATGCGGTCAAGCAGGGGTATGAGAAAAAAGAGTCCCGGTCCCTGTACTTTGTAAAAGCGGCCCAGGCGGAGTACTATGGCCCGTTCCCATTCGTCAAATTTATGCAGGGCGCAGACGATGAGGAATCCGGCAAAAAGGATCAGGGCCTGTACATAGTCCTGTCCTCCGGGGAGGCTGCCGGGGAGGCTGCCGCGAAGGGGGTTTCCCCGGAGGGGGCTTCGCACCAAAACATAGCAGAATCCCGCGAAGAGGCAATAGAGCAGTACGCCTTTAAGCGGAAAGCCCCGTCTCTTTTTTCGGCGCGGCATATGTTTTATCAGCGCGTCCTGTTCTCTTCCTGCCTTTATCCCTCCATGTAACTTCATACGCTGCTCCTTTATTTGGGTTTCCACATTTTGTTCTCGGCTTTCTCCCGTACCATTTCCGCAAGTTCTTTTTTTGACACGCCCAGGGCTTCCAGTTCCCGGATAAAGCGCTCAAGGGTTTCCCGTATTTTCCGGTTCCGGGCGGCTTCTTCGCCCCGGGGTTTTTTATCCGAAATAAAGGTTCCGTTTCCGACCTGGGTTACGAGCATGCCCCGGATTTCGAGTTCGTTGTACGCCTTGGCGATGGTGTTGGGATTTATCCTGAGTTCCACCGACAGGGAGCGTATGGTCGGCAGCCGGTCTCCCGGCTTTACGCGGCCGGAAAGTACGGCGTATTCTATCTGCTGAATGAGCTGGCGGTATATGGGGATGCCGTTTGCCGGGTCAAGGGAAAAGTTCATCTCCCGGAGGCCCGGTTTCGGCGCTTTTATTGTACTATTCATCTAGTACAATGATAAATGCGCCGCTGTGGTATGTCAAGTATGCCCTGCTTTGTTGAAAGCACCGGAAATTCCGCTTATGCGGGGCGGATGGGGCCTGTTTTTGGCGCTTCGGGCCGGGGGTCTTTGGGGCCGAATTTGGCATTTCTCCCTTGACATTACCATGCATTGAATCCTACAGTACCTTCAATATCAGGAGCCTGTTCGATTTATATGGCGGCTCACGCTGCCAAAGATGTTTATTCCCTGACATTTTGAAAATGCCAGAGAATATAAAGAGGAGTCTTTATGTTTGG
>JAIRTD010000159.1 GCA_031255115.1 Spirochaetaceae bacterium
CCCAATTCAGGCGGTATGAGGGAGATTTCATCGCCGTTCGCCCAGCGGGCTTTGCCGCCGCCAAGGCCCCGCAGTTCCCCCCGTCCGCCGAAACCGGCTATGGTATCAATGACATGAACATGAGCGTCAATTTTCAGCATAGGTCCTCCCGGCCTCCGTTTTAGCCGTCCCTCCCCTAAAGGTAAACCCGCGGACAAGGCCCGAATTTTTGTACCGTCCATAACAGTCCAGAGCAACGGCAAGAATAATTACCGCGCCCTTTACGACGCTGTGATAAATTGACGGCACCCCCATAAGCCTGAGGCCGTTATTGATGATACCCAAGAGGAGGGCTCCGAACAAGGCTCCCTGAATGGAACCTTCCCCTCCCATCAAGCTGGCGCCGCCCATGACGATGGCGGCCAAGACATCATTTTCGTAGCCTTGAGCCGCCTTGGCTATGGCCTGAGTGTTCCAGCTTGCCAGCACAATCCCGGCCAAAGCGGCGGTAAACCCGGAAATGGCATAGGCGACGATAGTGGTCTTCCGGGAGGATATGCCGGAAAGATCCGCCGCCGTTTTGTTCCCCCCAACGGTGTATATATCCCGCCCAAATTTCGTGTGGTTCAGCAGGAAGTAGCTCACCAGGGCGCAAGCCGCCAAGATATAAATGGGAAAGGCTACACCGAAAAGCCGCCCGCCGCCTATAAAGGCAAAACTTGCCGGATGCAGAATGTTCACAACCTTGTTCCCGGTAAGCAACTGGGCGATTCCGTAAACTATGTTCTGGCTTGCCAGGGTGATGAGGAAGGGCGGCACGTTAAAGCTGGAAACCACAATGCCGTGAAATACCCCGATACCTATCCCGCTCAGAAGGCCGGCCGCCAGCCCCAGGACGACACTCTGATTGGTAAAACCGGAGCCCACAATGATCACCACCGTAACAGCGCTGGACATGGCGGCTGTTGCCCCTACCGCGAGATCGATGCCGCCGATAAGGATGGTATAGATGGTTCCGCAGACCATGACCCCGTAAATAGCGATAGCCAGAAAAATGCTCTTAAAGTTACCCACCGTAAGAAATATTCCCGGCTGGAGGACTGCAAGCAGAATGATAAGCCCCAGAAGAATAAACACTTTCTGGAAACGCTGAACCAAAGTCTTTATCTTATTCAAGTCGATCTTGTTTAAGTCCATTTTGACTTCCCTCCGTTCCCTCGGCATCAACGCCGCTGATACCCGAGGCGGCTCTCAGAATATCTTCCTGGGTAACCATGCCTTCATTAAACTCTTTGAAGATCTTCCCCTTGCGGAACACCAGTATTCGGGTAGACACCCTCAGCAGTTCCTGAAGATCCGAAGATACCACGATGATAAGCACTCCATCCGCCGCCAACTCCTCCAGAAGCCGGTAGATTTCGTCTTTGGCGCCTACGTCAATACCGGCGGTAGCCTCATCTACCAACAACACCTTGAGATCCCTCATGAGCCACTTGCCCAGAACAACCTTTTGCTGGTTTCCCCCGCTTAAGTTTCCTACCTGAAGCAGAGGATTGGCCGGGCGTATATCAAGTTTTTTTACCGCTTTCCGGCCTATATGCCTTTCTTTTTTGCTACTCACGACTCCCAGCTTTGTAAGCTGATCATAGCTGGCAACGGCCACATTGCGTTCCACCGAAAGGAGAGGTACAAAACCCTGGGTCCGCCGGTCTTCGGGGATAAGTCCGAATCCTTTTTGTATGACCGCCGGGGGAGCGCCTTTGAGAGGCTTGCCTTCAAAGAGGATTTCCCCTGATTCATAAGGGTCCGCGCCGAAGATACATCGCAACACTTCGGTACGGCCGGAACCCACAAGGCCGCCTATGCCCAAAATTTCTCCCTTGTGGACAGCGAAACTGATGTCATTGAACACTCCTCGGCGGCAGAGGCGGCGGACTTCCAAAACCTTTTCGGTTTCGGGCTTTCTAAGATTGTGGGAAACCGAAGCTATGTTGAGGTCTTTCCCTATCATCATGCGGATCACTTCTTCCGGGTGGATTTCGTTTTTTTTCAGCACCCCTACTTTCTGCCCGTCCCTCAAAATGGTAAGCCGGTCCGAAAGCCGGAAGACTTCTTCAAGCCGGTGGGATATATAGAGAACGCTCACTCCCTTAGTCCTGAGCTGTTCAATAATACCGAACAGAAGTTCCGCTTCTCTGGCGCTCAGGGAAGCGGTGGGCTCGTCCATTATGATAAGGGAAGCGTCCTCGCTCAGGGCTTTGAGGATTTCCACGGTCTGCCGCTGGGCTATACTCAGGATCTCCACCACCGCATCGGCTTTCAGTTTAAAATCGTATCTATCGATAAGCTCCTGTACATTCCGGTACATTTCCCGGCGGCGGAGCAGACCGAATTTTCCCGGCTCCTTTCCCAACATGACGTTTTGGGCCACCGTAAGGGTTGGTATAAGGCTCAGCTCCTGATAGATAACGGCGATTCCGCAAGCCGCAGCATCGTGGCGGGATTCGATGGAAACTTCTTTCCCATTATAAAATATCTGCCCCCCGTCTTTGGGATAAATACCGGTGAGGATCTTTATCAAGGTTGATTTGCCCGCGCCGTTCTCGCCCATCAGTGCGTGAACCTCGCCTTTGGTTACATCAAGATCGACGTTTTTCAATACCTTCACGCCGCTGAAACTTTTTTCGATGCCTTTCATGAAAAGGAGGTTGTCTTTTTCACTCAATGACTCAGCCCTCCTTTGCGCTTACGCCGTTTTCCACCAGCCCGGCACGGCTTCCCGAATGCAACGCCCGGTTATGCATATAGCGGTTGTACAAGGAATCGAATATCACCATAAGAACGATTACCAGCCCCTTAATGATAAGCTGGGCGGCGGTGGGCAGGTTATATTTGTAAATACCATTGATAAGGGCCGTCATAAATACGGCGCCTATTACGGTTCCTACGGCATCACCCCGGCCGCCAGAGAAGGCGCAACCTCCCATGACCACTGCGGCGATAACATCGAACTCCAGCCCCATGCCGGTATCGGGAATTACGCTCCCTATCCTCGCCATGAGGAAAAGGGAGGCCAGTCCGCAAAGCAGGCCGGTTATGCCGAAAACGCTAAGTTTTATCTTGATAAACGAAATGCCCGACAGTTCCGCAGATCGGCGGTTCGCGCCGATGGCGTAGGTGTAGGTTCCCAGCCTGGTTCCTTTCAGTATGAACTGACCGGCAGCGGCAATACACAGGAATGCTATAGTAACAATATAGACCCCGTTGATGCTTCCACCCAGGATGAGGATGCCGGGATTGGTTATACGCTGATTGATGATCATACCGAAATCGTTGCGTACGGCAAGCATATAGGTGAGACCACGGAACAGGAACTGGGTTGACAGGGTGGCGATAAAATCCGGGAGCCTGAGGAAACTAACCAGGGCGCCGTTTAAAAGTCCACAAAGAACTCCCATCCCCAAAGCCGCAAGAATAACAAGCTCCGCAGGCAGTTTAAGATAATAGAGGAGGTTCATGCAGAACATTGAAATAAACCCAACCATTCCACCCGCCGAAAGGTCGATGCCGGCGGTGATTATCACCATGGTTACTCCCACGGCCATGATGCCGGTCACGGCACACTCCCGCAACAGGGTCAGAATGTTTGGTGCGGTAAAAAATTTGTCGTTGGTAAGTCCAAAAATCAGGAATAGCAAGGCCAGAAGGCCTATGGATGTTAATCTACGTATTGTTTCCTGCCTCACCGGTTCTCCTCCAGTTCCATGATTTTGAATTCTTAAACAAAACACCGACGGGTTTTGGGAAGTCCCGTTGAGACCGCCTCAAAACCGGCCGGGCTTTTAACATCACTTTAAATGTTCCATCAAACCGGAGCTTCGCGGCAACCGGGTTTTGGAACAAACTCAGTTACCAGCGGATATCCGGACCAATGGAATTTACGGTCTGGGAGGTAACAATAATCGGTGACATTTTAATGACAGGCGTCTTTGTGAAAGCCGCGGTATTGGCTTCGGAATTGATAAAATACATAATCAGCCGTGCGGCGGTAGCCCCTTGATCGTAACAGTTGGTATAGATGGTACCGGTCATCTTGCCGTTTTCGATATACTCAAGAGCTTTCTTCTCACCATCGGCCCCCCAGATCACCATGTCGTTTAACCTGCCGGCGGCTTCGGCGGCGGCAGAAGCTCCCTCGGCCATTGCGTCATTATGGGCAAAGACACCATCTATTTGAGGGTACTTGGTGAGGAAATCGTTCATAACCACATTGGCCTTTTCGGTAAGCCAGTCACCGGTCTGGGCGTCCAGGATTTTTACATCCGGATATTTCGCCAACTCACTGCGGAAACCGGTCTCAAGGCGCTCACCCCGGCTGGCGCCGATGGCCGCCTGGATGATAACCACATTGCCCTTCCCGCCTATCGCCTCGGCGATTTCCCTGGCAATCAGAGCGCCCGCTTCCACATCAACCATGGCAATAAGGGCGGCATGGGGAGTATCGGCGTCAAGGTTGAGGCACACCACAGGAATACCCGCATCTTCGGCCTGTCGTACCGAGGAAGCCAGGGCGGCGGAATCGGAACTCTGAAGTATGATGCCGTCAACTTTCTGATTAATAAGCTCGGTTATAATCGTTACCTGGGTTTCAGCAGAAGCTTTGCCGTCGTAGCGGTTAAAGGTAACATTCGAAAAATTCTTAAGCTCCCGTTCAATACCATCACCCCAAGCCGCACCGACAGAATCGCCGATGGTCCAAGGGATAAAAGCAATTTTGAGAGGGTCCACATAAGGGTCTTTAAGAACCCTCGGATTCGCCACCGCCTCCGCCGCCCCTGCGGACGGTACTCCGCTGTCGACTTTTACACCGCCGCAACCGGCGAGTAAAACCGCCAAAAGAACCACCATAACTGCGCCTGTTAGTTTTCGCATTACCAAATTCCCCCTAAAAAGTGTACATAGAACTTTTTTCAAAACTGAAAATTTGAAAAAGCCATTAGTTTTCTAAAACTCAAGAAATTTTGAACAATCCCGAAAATCATATATACAAGAGTAGTATACATTACGCAATTCAAACTGTCAACAAAAATTTTCGCAAAATTTCAATAGAGTTCTTCAGAAACTTCAGTTTCTGAAGAACAAGCGTTTAAAAATGGCAAAATGCGGGGCATTGAAACCCACAGGGTTTCTTGCAGGACTTGTTTGAGAACCAACCGGATTCTTGAACAAGTCTAATCCCATACGGAATACCGCTCATGCCGGCCTTCCCCCGCCGAACCGCAGGTTCGACTTCAGGGCGAGGTTGTTGATTTTCTTTTTGCAGAGCAGTTACATTATAGCCCGGTTGTACCGTTTGCCTTGATTTCAAGCCTTGATTCGCATGAGTACCTATCCGGCTTCGTGTCTGTTCGCGCAAGTCAGGAGGCGGCGCCGCGTTTGGCGGTGAGGAGGAGGCTCTTCCACTTCCAGGCGAGGGGCCCCCGGGTGATCCGTTCCCGCAGGATACCTTCCAGGCGCTTAAAATCCCCGA
>JAIRTD010000278.1 GCA_031255115.1 Spirochaetaceae bacterium
TAAGGGCTCCCTGGGAGAGGGGGTTATCCCTGGTAAAGGCAGCCTTAAAGACATTATCCCTACAGATATCGATGATGTTTTCGTCCGGGGCAAATTGGATGGTGTTCATGGTATTCCTCCATGGTGTATAAGGCCCCACCCTGCAGATTGCTCTACTTTTGGAGAATTTTTTTTAAAAAAAGTAACCGCCAAGGCAAAAAAGAAGGAAAAAGAGAGCTACGGACCAACACCGGCCACAGTACGGATAGGGCAGAAGAGGAATTTTACCGCGAAGTTAAAAAAGTCAAATAAGTTTTAAGAGAAAACAGATTTTATCGGATAATTAGTTCTTCTTTAGCTTGTCCGAAGAAATCAAGTAAGGAAAGAAGAACTTCTCGACAGCCACTTAGTGAACTTCTGCTACTACGAACCTCTGGTTCGATTTGACTTTGTGGTAATTCTTCTTCAGTCTTTGGTCCAAATTCAACCGCTAAGGCGCGGATTTGTTGTGCGCTCTCTGTGGGATCATTAATTAGGGGGTAGCGCGAGACTTGGGGACTCGCGCGTAGGCGGCCCTTCGAGACACATTGGCATACCGGGGACTCTATTTGGCCTACGCCTTGCCGCATCATCGCCGGGACCCGCTCACCGGTTCGCGGGATGAAGTCGGGCGGGGGGCGCGTCGATGATGTTTCTACGGCGAATGGCCGCATGGAAATGCGCCCCCTTCTTCAGTCTTTTGGCAAAAATGAATCACCAACTTCTACATTCGGTCAGAGCCTGTCCGTGAGCTTCGTGGTGTTTTCTTCTTCCGTGCCCGTCGGTGCCCGCGTCTAGTCCAGGCCCAGGGTGGCAAGCATCAGGGCTTTTATTGTGTGTTTGCGGTTTTCCGCTTCGTCCCAGGCGCGGCTTGCCGGGCCATCGATGATGTCGGCGCTTACTTCCTCGCCTTTGACCGCCGGGAGGCAATGGAGAAAAATCGTATCCTTGCGGCCGGTTTTTGCCATGAGGACGGCGTTGACCTGGTAGGGGGAGAGGAGTCTGCGGCGTTCTTCCTTTTTGTCTTCTTCACCCATGGAGGTCCAGACATCGGTGTACACCGCGTCGGCGCCTTCGACTTCGGCCGTCTCCGGGCTGATGCGTATAACGGCCCCTGATTCGGAGGCGAGTCTGCCGCAGGTTTCGACCAGTTCTTTGTCGGGTACAAGCTCAGGCGGTGTAATTACGGTAAAATTGACGCCCAGCTTGGCGCAGATTACCATGAGGGAACGGGCCACGTTGTTTCTGCCGTCGCCTGTAAAACAGAGCTTTTTGCCCTGTCCCGGGCCGAAATTTTCTTCCAGGGTCATGATGTCCGCCAGGGCCTGGGTGGGATGAAAGCGGTCGGTAAGGCCGTTGTACACAGGAACGCCGGAATACCGGGCAAGGGTTTCTACCGTGGTCTGCTTAAAGCCCCTGAACTGTATGGCGTCAAACATGCGGCCCAGAACCCGCGCCGTGTCTTCGACAGATTCCTTGGCTCCCAACTGTATGTCCTGGGTCGACAAAAACACCGGATGGCCGCCTTCTTCGCCAAAGGCGGTCTCAAAGGCGCAGCGGGTCCGTGTGGAACGCTTTTCAAAAAGAAGGGCCAGAGTCCTGCCGGTAAAACGCTGCTGAATTTTTCCTTCCTGTTTTTCTTTTTTAACCTGTACCGAAAGATCCAGCAGGCTGCGTATCTCTTCGGCCCTGTAATCAAGCAGGGTGAGCAGGGATCTTCCCTTTAAACCGGACCGCGTCATAAACTCCTCCTTATCGTACTTACACCGGAGCGGCCGCTTTTCTGCGGGCCTTGTATTCTTCCAGGGGGAGCTGGTCCAGGTAGGCGTCAAGAATATCCTGCTCCTGCTCCTTAAACGAGACAAATTCAAAAGAAAGATTCCGTCCGGTGCGTATAACGCGGCAGACGGGGCTGAGTACCACGTCGCCTACCAGAAGGGAACATTCGGAGAGTGTCATGGAAATGGAAATATTCTCAAGCAGGGCGGGATGATCGGGCCTGAACGAAAGGCCCGTACTGGATATGGTCTGTATGCTTCCGGTGATGAATTTCCGGTTTCCCGGCCCAAGAAAGAGAAATTCTACATGGGTCCATTCTTCGGGGCGGAAGCGGCGGGCCTTGCGTTTTTCTTCTACCGAAATATAGCGGCTCAATATGGCCTGGAGGCGGTCCATCTCTATGGGGTCAAGGGTTTCCGATACTATGCCGCTTACCCCGAGAAACGAGGCTTTGGAAGTTTCTTCCAGAGGAAAACTCGCCCCCCTGAGGAGTATGATGGGGGAGGCTTCTTTGGGCCGCGAGGAGCGGACAAACTGAACAAGGATTTTCCAGTGCCTGGGAAAATCTTCGGCGCTGATGATAATTCCTACAGGATCAATCTCATCTATATTATCCATGGCCTTGAGTACATGGCGGTACCGTATCAGCTCAAAGCCCAGGGGTTTGATGTACATGGAGATAAGATTATAGGTCTCGTCGGAACCGAAGATAAGTAAGAGCTTCATTCTGTCCCTAGATTAAGCACCGTATAGTCTATTATAGTCCAGATATCATCCCGGCGTCTGAGGTAGTAAGTATACGCCTTGCGTTCAGTATAGGTTCCCGCGTTGAATTTTTCCAGAACCGTAACGGTTCCTTCCTCAGAACCGTACACGGTACGCTCAATGGTGAATTCGGTTGGTATGGTCGCTATGTCCCCGTCCACGACGGCGCTCTGCAGGTCCCTGCGGTAACGGTCGAGCATGCGCTGTCTGCCTTCTTCGGACTCGGCAAGCCACTGGCGTTTGCGGGCGCTGTCCCGGGAGATCATTGATTCAAGATCAAGGTAGAGAAAGAATTTTTCCCACTGGCCTTTTTGTCTGGCGGTGAGCAGGTATTCTATCACCTGGTCTGGCGGAAGCCGCTCCCGCACCAGTATGGCGTTGGTTTCCACGTCCAGGGCCAGGGGTCTGCCGCCGGGTTCCGAGAGGGGAGCGGGCCGCAGGTTGAGGCTGAGGCGGTTTGATTCCAGGGGAAGCTCAACGGCGGCCTGAGCGTTCCGCATGAGTTCGGGGTAGAGTCTGGCCTGAATGATAAAGGAACCGCTCTGGTTGAGCGTGCCATAATCCCTGAGATCTTCGACAAAGGAAAAAGATTCGCCGGGTTCCACAGAAACTTCCCTAAAAAAGACCTGATTGGTCAGGGTGCGTCTGCGTACCAGCGTTTCTGTGGCGTCTACCGTCCGGTTTGCCAGGGTCCTGATGTCAAAATCAACAGAAAAGGCCCTTTCTTCGGCAAGTTTGAAGCGGTAGGTGGAACTTCCCCGGTTACTTATGGTAAGCTGAATCAGTATGGGGTCCTGTTCCACATAGTAAATTCTCTTGTCAAAGTACCTGATGCTTATGTCTACGGATTCGACGGCGTATAGGCTGCCGATGCAGAAAAAGCATACTAGAAAAAAAAGTGGAAATTTATTATGTTGTTTCACCGCGAAACTCCATTTCAAAGCTGGCGCGTTTTTAAGCGCTTCTTTTAGTATAGGGCTTTTTTCAAAATTTGGGTACTTTTGAAAGGCCTCTATACTATAATATAATCGGTACTTTTAGATGAACACCTTATTGTTTCCTTCAATGCTTGACAAAATCACGCTTTCCCCCTCGGTCAGGGCGGTGGAAGCGGCTTATGAGGCTTCTCGTTTTCCCCTTGAGATTGAAGGGGCCGAAGGGGCTTTCTGCGCCCTGCTGGCAGCCTCGCTGTACAAAAAGCGGCCCGCCCTTATGGTCGCCGTAACCCCGACGGACCGTGAGGCGGAGGATTTAAGCGCTGATTTGGCGGGTTTTTCCGTTCCGGTCCTCCGTTTTCCCTGGTGGGGCGCCATGCCCTACCGGGAAATGGCCCCCCTGTCGGCGGTATTTGGCGAGCGGAGCGCCGCGTTAAGCCATATTCTTGAAGGGGAAAAGGGCATTGTGGTCCTTCCCCAGCGGGCCTTTCTTACCCCCTTGCCGCCGCCTGAGTACCTTAAAAGCCTGCTCTATACCCTTGAGGCCGGGGGCGCCATTGACACCGAGGCCCTTGCCGGCCGTCTTGTTTCCTACGGCTATACCAGGGTTCCCAGGGTTCAGGTCCCCGGAGAATTCGCCCTCAGGGGAGAGGTATGCGATGTTTTTATGGGCGGCGAAAAGGCGTTCCGCCTTCTTTTTGATTATGACCGGCTAGAATCAATAAAGGCCTTTGATCCCATAGACCAGAGCGGCCAGGAAAAATTAAAAAAAATCACCCTCCGTCCCCTCAAGGAAGTGATCTGGTCCGACGAACGCATTGAGGAACTGGGAAAGAACCTCGCTTCCTTTGATGAATTTTCCCAAAGCCGGGGGAGCGCCATTATTGAAGAACTCATAGACAGGCGTACCCTGGCGGGCGAGGAGCTTTTTTTCCCCCTGGCCTTTGACGGTTCCGCCCGCTCCGGCCCCGCGACCATACTTGATTATATGGGAAGCGATTCGGTCCTTATGTTTATGGAACGGGAACGGCTTGAGAACGCCCAGAGCGCCCTGCAAAAAGAATACGAAAGCCTCTACCTCAAGGCGCGCCGGGACGTTTCTGGCGCCAAGTCTAGGGAAGTTCCCGCGCCGCGCCGCATACTGCTTGACTTTGCCCGCATGGCGGATCTTGCCGGGACAGGCGGCAAAAATATCGTCTCCTTTATGGTCATAAAAGGAAACGCCGGTCCGGGCCGGATATTTTTGTCCTGCGATCCTCCGCGGAGTTTTTTCGGAAACATCAATTATCTTAAAGAAGAATTTGCCTCCCTGTCGCGTCAGGGCTGGAGCATCCTTGTGGCCGCCGAGTCCGACGCCCAGGCCATCCGCCTCCGATCGCTGCTTCAGGATATTTCCCCCCTGGAAGTCATTACCCTGCCTTTAAGCGCGGGCTTTGCCCTGCCTGAGATCAAACTCATGGTCGTTCAGGAGAACGAGATCTTCGGCAGGAGAAAGAGACCTCCCCGCTCGCTTAAAACAACGCGCAGCGCCGCCATTGACACCTTTGTGGAGCTTAATCCTGGAGACTATGTGGTTCATGTAAATTACGGCATAGGCCTCTTTAAAGGCATTGAGCGTATCAAGGCCCTGGGCCATGAGCGGGATTATGTAAAACTCGGATACCTTGGCGATGAGACGGTCTTTGTTCCCATCGAGCAGGTCAACCTGGTTCAACGGTATATAGGAAACGAAGGCGCCGCGCCGCGCCTTGACAAACTTGGTTCCAAAAGCTGGGAAAACCGCAAGGGCAGGGTCAGACAGTCTGTTGAAGAGACGGCGGAAAAACTCCTCAAGCTGTATTCAAGACGCAAGGCATCGACGGGTTTTGCCTTTCCCCAGGACACCGAATGGCAGACCATGTTCGAAGCGGCCTTTCCCTTTGACGAAACCGCCGACCAGCTCCGCTGCGTAGAAGAAATAAAAGAAGACATGGAAAGCCCCCATCCCATGGACCGGCTTATCTGCGGGGATGTCGGTTACGGCAAGACCGAAGTGGCGGTACGGGCCTGTTTTAAGGCGGTTATGGGAGGCAAGCAGGTGGCCTTCCTTGCCCCGACCACCATACTTGCCGAACAGCACTACGAGAATTTTCAGGAGCGCTTTAAGCAGTTCCCGGTTACCCTGGGCATGCTTTCCCGCTTTGTGGACCGCTCCGCGGCAAGAAAAACCCTGGAGGCGGTCGGCGCCGGGGCCGTTGACATACTGATAGGAACCCACCGCATTATACAAAAGGACGTACGCTTTAAGGACCTGGGCCTCATGGTCATAGACGAAGAACAACGCTTCGGCGTCAAGGATAAAGAAAAACTCAAGGAACTAAAAACCAATGTAGACTGCCTCTCCCTTTCCGCCACACCCATACCCCGCACCCTTCACATGAGCCTCCTTAAAATACGGGACATGAGCCTCCTTGCCACGCCGCCCCAAAACCGGCGCCCCATAGAAACGGTCATCGGAGAGTATAACGAAGAAGAACTTGCCGGGGCCATACGGCGCGAGGTTGAACGGGGAGGGCAGATCTTCTTTCTTCACAACCGCGTAGAAAGCCTTGCCGAGACCCGCGCTAAAATAGAACACCTGGTTCCTGAGATGCTTGTCGAAACCGCCCACGGCCAGATGGACAGCCGCGAACTCGAAGACGTGATGCACCGCTTTATACATGGCGGCTTTCATGTACTGGTATCGACTACGATCATCGAAAACGGTATAGACATTCCCAACGTAAATACCATCATCATAGACCGCTCCGATATGTACGGCGTTTCGCAGCTCTACCAGCTCAGGGGCAGGGTAGGCCGCTCGGACCGGGTGGCCTACGCCTATCTCTTTTATCCCAAAAACAGCGCCCTCACGGAGCTTGCCATGAAACGGCTTTCGGTTATTTCCGATTTTACCGAACTGGGTTCAGGCTTTAAGATAGCCATGAAGGACATGGAAATACGGGGAGCGGGAAACCTCCTCGGCAGGGAACAGTCCGGGGACATTTACTCGGTAGGCTTTGATCTTTATATGCGCCTCCTTGACGAAGCCATACGGAAACTCGACGACGAACAGTATGAGCCGCCCTCAGAAACCCTTTTGGAGCTTGAATATTCGGGCTTCATACCTGACGCCTATATTGATTCGGTTCAGGAAAAAATGGAAGTCTACAAGAAGATAGCGTCTATCGCGGGCAAGGACGAACTTGAACGGGTATACGCCGAACTCCTTGACCGCTTTGGCCCCCTGCCCGACGAAGCCGCCTCGCTCCTTGCCCTGGCCGAGATACGCATTATCTGCCGGGAAATTTCAGTATCGGCCCTCAAGGAAAGAAACGGAATCGTTCAAATTGAATTCGGCAGAGTCTCCAGGGTCAAGGCCGACCGCCTGGTACGGCTCGTACAGGAATCAGGCGGCAAGGTAAAACTTGATCCCAGGCGGCCCAATATACTCATACTCAATTCCGGCAGCATAGGACTCAAGGAAAAAAGCGAATTTATACGGGAAAAACTCGCCGCCCTGACAGGCTGAAGGCGTTTTTTTCTTGCCACCGTTAAAAATAACCCATAAAGCGCCACCAGGGTATATACACAAAGAGGATCACAAAAAACACCAGGGCGGTCAGTGGTACACCCATCCGGGTAACATAGGAACCGGGAAAATAGTTGTACGAAGTGCAGATCATCATGGAGACTGAATGAAAGGGGAGTATGGCGTGAAAGATCATGCTGGTATAGGCGATGAACATGAGAACAGGCTGGGCTATACGGCCCGCCGAGATAACCAGAAGGCCCGGTATGACTACCGACAGGGTAGTGGTATTGCTTCCCAGTATCATGTGCATGACCATGCAGACAAGAACAAGAATGGCGGCGTAAAGCAGGGAATATTCCGGGGGAAAAAGGACCTTGAGAGCGGAAAAAATACGGTCCGCGGCGCCGCAGCCCTGTATGACCCCTCCTATGGAAAAGGCGGCGGAAAGGAAGACCAGGGTCGTACTGTCAATGGCTTTAAGGTCCTGGATATTCAGAGCCCTGATGATGAATAAAATTCCCGTAGCGCAGGCCGTGATAATCGTGGGGCTGATATGGTGAAGGCCCGAACTCATCCAGAACGCCACGGTAAGGGCTATAAGGACCAGTATGCTCTTTTCCTTGACGCTGAATTTCGGCATACCCCGGGGATCTGCCGCTCCGGCCCTCTCAAGCTGTATGCTTATGCCGGTGAGGTTTTTCCTGAAAATGAAAAAAAATACGGCGCTGACCAGTATACCGGTAATGAAGGTGGGGACGGCCATATAGGAAAGCCACAGTCCGTCGTCCATTTCTATATGGGCAAAGGCGACTATGGCCGTATTGACAATAATGTCGGCGCTCTTGAGCATCATATTAACCAGGACATAGTAAATCACACAGGCAAACATCAGGACCTGCCGGCTTTCCTTGTCGAGATTCGAGCTTTCAAAATATTCCTTAAACATCACCGCTACAATAATAAGCCTTGCCAGGGGCTGGGGAATAATATAAATCGTGATGATATACATGGCGATAATCGCCAGAATTACCCTGAAGGGCGTTGTAGCCAGGCGGAACAGCAGGGGCTTAAAGACTTTGTCGATGAGGCCGGATTTTGATATGGCCTGAGAAAACAAATAGGTAAGGGCGATGAGAAAAAAACTTTCCGAAAGGGGAAAGGCAAACACCGTCTTTAAGGGAACCCCGCTGAAAAAGGCAAAAAGAACAAGAAGAAAAATCGAGGCGGGTATTTTTTTTACTATCCCCGTGGTCCACCAAATAACGGTCAAAAGCAGTCCTGATACCACCACCGACTGACGCCAGTTCATTCCCAGGGGGTGGACCAGAAGTATAAAAAGGGGAAACGCCAGAGTGGCGGAAATTTTCAAAAGTATGGCCGGCATAGATTTATCCTTGTTGTCTGTTTTCGGGTCTTTCGTTTTTCACGGCCGTAGAATCCCGCACTACCAGGCTGGTTTCTATTTTCCGGTCATCTATGGAGTTTCCTTCCATACGCCTGAGGATCATGTCCACCGCCCCCAGGCCCATAGGCGCAGGATCCTGGCGTATAGTGGTCAGCATGGGTCTGGCGGCGGAAGCAAAGGCCGAGTCGTCATAGCCGATCACCGAAATGGTTTCAGGGACGGCGTATTTTTGTTCCTGCAGGCTTTGCATGACCCCGGCGGCTACTTCGTCGTTACCGCAGAATATGGCGTCAAAATTACAGATCCGGGACAGAAATTCTTTCGCTCCCCTGTATCCTGCCTCAAAGTTAAAGCCCGAAATAGGCAGGA
>JAIRTD010000294.1 GCA_031255115.1 Spirochaetaceae bacterium
CACAGCCCCCGGCGACAAATTCGAAATACGAATCGAACAAACCGGCGGCCTTACCCTGCGGGAAAAGCGGGCCTTTTAAGCGCCTCTTGGACGGACACGGAACGAAGCCCGGAGATTGAAGAAAAAACCGCAAAGTCGCGGCAAAGGTCGAACCGCAGGTTCAGCGGGGTATTAAACCCCTGCCACGAAAAAACGCGGTTCCGCGGGGAATGTACCATAAGAATAATGTTACAGGCTTTCTATTTCTTCCTCGGAAAGGCCCGTTACCAGGGCTATCTGCCAGGTGTGGGCCTTACCCTAATCCGGCAGGACGCCGGATTATGGTACAAGCGCTTAGTGAACTTCTTTGACTTTGTGGTAAAATTCCTCTCCCGTTCCCGTTTGTGAGAGCCCGTGTCAGAGCTTAAATTCCCGGCCCGCTCGTGGAGGAGGCAGAAGAACGGCGTAAAAGGAGTGTTTTTGCCTTCTTCCCCGGGAAAAGCCCTTCACATTTTCCCCCAAATATGGTAGGATGGCTGAGAATCGCACTACTGTTCGATATACTTGGCGGCTCACGCCGCCGAATAAGGAGTTATCATGTCCGGCCACAGTAAATGGGCTACAATAAAGCACAAGAAGGGCGCCGCGGATGCTAAGCGGGGCCAGATGTTTACCAAGCTGATTAAAGAAATCTCCATTGCCGCGAGAATGGGCGGCGGGGATCCTGAAGGCAATCCGCGGCTTCGGACCGCGGTACTCAAGGCCAGGGGCGCCAATATGCCCAAGGATAACATAGACAGGGCCATTAAAAAGGGTACCGGCGAGCTTGAAGGCGTCAACTACGAAGAACTGAGTTATGAGGCCTATGCTCCGGGCGGGGTTGCCATTCTTATCGAAGTGCTGACCGACAACAAGAACCGGGCCGCCGCTGATGTACGGAATATACTCACCCGGGCCGGGGGGCAGCTTGCCACTGCCGGGGCGGTGTCCAGGCTCTTCAAGCGTCAGGGCATTATTACCCTGGACGGCGAAAAATACACCGAGGACCAGGTTATGGAAGCGGCCATAGACGGCGGCGCCGAGGACGTGTCTCTTTCCGACGGCGTTATCGAGGTAACCACGGCGACCGAGGATTTTGAGGCGGTGATCAACGCCCTTAACGGGAAAAATTTTGAAACGCTGAGCGCCGAAATAAGCATGGTTCCCGAATCCGAAGTGTCCCTGGACCATGACGGAACCGCCAAGGCGCTCAGGCTCATTGATAAACTCGAAGAAAACGACGACGTGCAGAATGTGTACTCCAATATAGAAATCCCCGAAGGTTTTGAAGCGGAGTGAGACCGGCGGGAAGCCGGGTTCCGGCTCGCTTCCCGGGGTGAATAATCGCATCATAGGCATAGACCCCGGTCTGGCTGCTTCGGGCTGGGGTATTGTTGAATACAAAGACAGCAGACTCCGCCACATAGCCCACGGCTGTATAGAAACAGGGCCGGAGCTTCCACGGGGAGAGCGGCTTTTTTTTATCTGCCTCGCCCTGCGCGAGGTGCTTAAAACGTATACGCCTGCTTTTGCCGCCATGGAAACCCTGTACTTTGCCCGCAATGTTTCAAGCGCCCTTCCCGTGGCCGAAGCCAGGGGGGTGCTTTCCATGGTTCTGGCCGAACAGGGAATAGCGCTCAAGGAATTTACCCCTAACGCGATAAAAAAAGCCGTAGTGGGGGAGAGCAGGGCCGATAAAAGCCAGGTTCAGGACATGCTCCGCCTCATTCTGGGTCTTAAAGAAATCCCCAAACCCGACCACGCTGCCGACGCCCTCGGCGCCGCGGTCTGCGCTGCCCACACCGGGTTCCTGTAAAGCGCCGGCGTACTTGTTCGACAAACAGCCGGGTTGTTAAAAAGGCCAATATGCTCCGCTATTCTCATTGGCCCGATGCTGTGCTATACTCTGCCCATGTTCAACAGCCTGCGGGGAAAAATCACCGAAAAACTCAGCGACGCGCTGTACCTCTGCACGGGAGGCGTAGAATGGGATATTGCCGTTCCCGCCACTGATCTTGCGAAATTTCCGCCCCAGGGAGAAGAGGCCAGAGTCTATACCTGGCTTTACCACCGGGACGATCAGATGAAGCTCTTCGGTTTTGTGTCCGGCACAAGACGTTCAACCTTTCTTGAGCTTCTCAAGGTTGAAGGCATAGGGCCCAGGGGCGCGCTGCGTATCATGGGCGGCATAGAGCAGGAGGCCCTCGAAAAGGCCCTTGAAACCGGGGACCTGGCCCGGCTTGAGGCGGTGCCCGGCCTGGGAAAGAAAACGGCCCAGAAGATGATACTTGCCCTCAAGGGGAGGCTTACCCAGATATCGGATTTTTCGCTTTCAGGCGGCCCCTATGCCGAACTGGTGGAAGCCCTTGCCGGTATGGGGTATGATAAAAGGGCTGCGGCGGAAGCCCTTGCCAGGGCGGAAACCACGCTCCCGCCGGGCATAAGCGGGGCGGAAAAAGAGAAACTGCTTTTCAAACAGGCGATAATTCATCTCAGCGTATAGGAGAAGCTATGGAAACCACATATACCATACTCGCGGCAAGTGGCGAAAAGGCCTTGCTTGATGAACTTTGTCCGCTTCTTGGCGAAGCATACACGGTCATTACCGCCCAGTCCGCGGCGGAAACCCTTGCAAGCGCCGCTTCCGTTCCTTCCCTCATACTTCTTGGGACTTCTCTCTCTGACCGGGACGGTTTTGAACTGCTCATGGAGCTTAAAAAAAATCCCGTTTCGGTGAATATACCGGTCATTCTTGCCGCCGCTTTTCAGGACTCTGGCGACGAAGAAAAGGCCCTGCTCCTGGGCGCGGTTGATTATATCGTAAGGCCCTTTAACGGCCCGGTGCTGTCGGCGCGGATTAAAACCCATATCGGCATGGCCTGCGCAATGCGCGCCGCTGAAAAAATGGCGCTTAACGATCCTTTGACCGGGCTGCCGAACAAGCGGAGTTTTGAAGAAAGAATAACCATAGAATGGAAGCGGGCGTTCCGGGAAAAGACGCCGCTGTCCCTGCTCTTCCTCTTTGCGGGCGGCGAAGAAGAAAAGCCCCTGGAGGACGCCATTTTTAAGGCCACGGCGGGTATTCTCGTCCGCAACGCCAGGCGGCCCTCCGACTTTGCCGTCTGCCTTGATTCCGGCCGGTTTGCCGTGCTCCTTCCCAATACCGCCATGAACGGCGCGGTAAAAATCGCCGAGGAAATATACTCCCAGGCCGAAGCCGCACTGGGAGGAGACAGACACGTTGCGCTTAACATAGGCGTTGTCTCCCAGATACCCCAGGCGGATACGACCCTGGAAGATTTTTTCGCCAGGGCCGAAAAAGCCCTGTCCCAGGCAAAGGCCTCTGGGCTCATCTGTCAGGAGTAGGGGCCGGAGCAAGAGCATGGGAAAAACAAAGGATACTTTTCAGGCCCGGCCGGAACAGGGGCTTTCCCATCCTGAGACTCCCTTTCAGGATGACGAAAAAGACCTTTCGCTTCGTCCAAAAACCCTTGATGAATTTCTCGGCCAGAAGGCCATGAAGGCGAATCTTTCGGTTTTTATCGCAGCCGCCAGGGAACGGAACGAAAGCCTCGACCATCTTTTTTTAATAGGTCCGCCGGGGCTGGGCAAGACCACCCTGGCCCAGGTTGTGGCAAGAGAACTGGGCGCCGAGTTCAAAGTAACTTCGGCGCCGGCTCTGGAAAAGCCCAAGGACCTTGCCGGTATACTTACCACCGTAAGCGAAAAGACCGTGTTCTTTATTGACGAGATACACCGCTTAAAACCGGCCATAGAAGAAATGCTCTATATCGCTATGGAAGATTACGAACTTGACTGGATTATCGGCGCGGGGCCGAGCGCCAGAACCATACGCATACCCATACCGCCCTTTACCCTGGTGGGCGCTACCACCAAGGCCGGTAATGTCTCCAGCCCCCTTATAAGCCGCTTTGGCATTACCTGCCGTTTTTCTTTTTATGAAAAAGAAGACATGGAAGCCATAGTCAGGCGTTCCGCCGGCATACTCAATGTCAGCGTAAGCGACGACGGGGCGGCGCTTCTCGCTTCTTCGTCCAGGGGCACGCCCAGGGTGGTCAACCGGCTTCTCAGGCGTATGCGGGATTTTGCCCAGGTATCGGGGGAGCGCGTCGTTACCGGGCGGCTTGTCGCCGACGGACTCAGGCGGCTTGAGATAGACTCACTGGGCCTCGAAAAACATGACCGGGAAATCCTCAGGGTGATTATAGAACGTTACGGCGGCGGACCTGTAGGCGCCGAGACCCTGGCAATTTCTACAGGCGAGGCCGTAGACACCCTCGAAGATTACTATGAGCCCTATCTTATCCAGACCGGGCTGCTCCAGAGGACCCCGCGGGGGAGGATGGTTACCGCCCTTGCCTATGAACACCTCAGGATGGAAAGGTCCGGCAATACGGGCGATAAGACCGCTTCACTCTTTCCTTCTCCGTAAATACGGCTTTGCAAGGCGTCATGAAAACCAAAGACTTTTCTTTTAATTTGCCCGGCGAACTCATCGCCCAGTACCCGCCAGCCGAACGGGGAAAGAGCCGCCTCATGGTTCTTGACCGGAGTACGGGAAGCAGAACGCACCGCATGGTAGAAGAGCTCCCTGATATTCTTGATGAAGCTTCGCTTCTCGTGTTCAACAATTCAAAAGTGCGCAAGGCAAGACTTTACGCCCGCTCCCTTGCTGCAGGAATCAATACCGAATTCCTTCTTTTGAACCGGGAGCAAGACGACGGGCGCTGTGTGTGGAAAGTAATGGCCAAGCGGGCCCGGCGCAGGCGGATGGGCAGCCGTTATGCGTTTGCCGATGGAAGGGAAGGGGAGATAGTCGGCGAGGACGGGGAGTTCCGCCTGCTTCGCTTTGACCAGCCCATTGACGAAAACTGGCTTGACGTATACGGCCATATACCCCTGCCTCCCTACATAAAGCGGGACGACGGCGAAATGGACAGCGAGCGTTACCAGACCGTGTACGCCAGGGTTCCCGGTTCAGCCGCCGCGCCCACAGCGGGGCTTCATTTTACCGATGCCCTCCTCGAAAAGCTGCGGCGGAAGGGCATGGAAACGGCCTTTATTACCCTTCATGTGGGCCTTGGCACCTTTCTTCCGGTTCGCTCCGAAAATATCGAAGACCACAAGATGCACGAAGAAGTATTCACCATAGACGAACAGAGCGCGGCGCGCATTGAAGACGCCAAGGCCCGGGGCAGGCCCATTGTCGCCGTGGGAACCACCAGCGTACGCACCCTTGAGTCGGCCTGGGACGGCAAAAAATTAAGGCGCGGCGAAGGAAGCACGGACATTTTTATCTATCCCGGCTATAGCTTCAATCTTGTCGACGCCCTTTTTACCAATTTCCATACTCCCGAATCAACGCTGCTCATGCTTGTTTCGGCCTTTGCATCGGGCAGGGAATGGATACTGGAAAGCTACGAGCTTGCGGTCAGGGAAAGGTATCGGTTTTTTAGCTACGGCGACGCCATGTTTATCAGATAGAATTTTGTCGACACCTCGTTATGCGCTATCACCCTATGCGCCGCGCTGGCCTTGGTCCTGGTTGTCGATAATGCGTTCAATTTTGCCGTGTTCGAGTTTTACAATCCTGCCCGCGTCTTCCGCTACTTCGGGGTCGTGGGTTACCACGATAATGGCGCTGCCTTCCCGGTGGAGCTTGGTAAAAATATCAATCACCATCTTTTCGTTGGCCTCGTCAAGGTTCCCCGTGGGTTCGTCGGCGAGTATAAGCATGGGGTAGTTTATCAGGGCGCGGGCAATGCAGACCCGCTGCTGTTCTCCGCCGGAGAGCTGGCTGGGAAGGTGCTTCGCCCTGTCCGAAAGGCCGACCCGGTCCAGGGCTTCCAGGGCTTCTTTTTCGTCGGGCATGCTGTGGTAATACTGGGCGACCATCACGTTTTCCAGGGCGGTAAGATAATTTACCAGGTGGAACTGTTGAAAGATCAGCCCTATCTTGTCCCGCCTCAGGGCGGTAAGGTTTCGTCCGCTTTCCCTGGAAATATTCTTTCCGTCAAGGATTACTTCTCCTGAACTGGGCCTGTCCATACAGCCAATGATATTCATCATGGTGGTTTTTCCTGAACCGGAAGGTCCCATGATGGCAAGCCATTCTCCCTGTTTTACCGTAAGATTGATATTGCTCAGGGCCTTGAGGCTGCCGTAGGTTTTTGAGATATTCTTTAGTTCCAGTAAATCGCTGTTCACAGTATGCTCCTTAGGTTCATTCGCCGCGCAGCACAATGGCCGGGTCAACTTCGGCGGCGCTCCGCACCGGGAGAAGGCAGGAAAGGGCGGTAACCAGAACCGAAGCGCCGAGGGTTACAAGCACAAAGAGGGGCCTGAAACTGAC